>CADAFY010000230.1 GCA_902787255.1 uncultured Bacteroidia bacterium | reverse complement strand
GGACATACCAACATCGGCGCTGGCCGCATCATCTATCAGCAGCTGACCCGCATCACCCGCGACATCAAGAACGGCGACTTCTTCAAGAATGAAGCTCTCCTTTCCATCGTCAACGGCGTGAAAGAAAAGAACGGCGCCCTGCACCTCATGGGCCTCGTTTCCCCGGGCGGCGTGCACAGCCATCAGGAGCACCTCTATGCGCTGCTCGAAATGGCCAAGAAAAATGACATCAAGGAAGTCTATGTACATGCCTTCCTCGATGGCCGTGATGTACCGCCCCAGAGCGCACAGCCTTTCCTCGAAGAACTCGAAGCAAAGTGCAAAGAAATCGGCGCAGGCCAGATTGCAACCGTCAGCGGCCGTTACTACGCTATGGACCGCGACAACCGTTGGGAACGCGTAGTCAAGGCTTATGAAGCCATCACCCATGCGGAAGGCGTCAGCGCTGATTCCGCAGTAGCCGGCCTCAAGGCAAGCTACGACAATGACGTAAACGACGAATTCGTTGTGCCGTTCGTAGTCAAAGGCTACGAAGGCATGAAGAATGGCGACGGCGCTATCTTCTTCAACTTCCGTCCGGACCGTGCCCGTCAGCTCACGCATTCCTTCGTGGATGAAAGCTTCGACGGTTTCGAACGCGACGAAGACCTGAAGATTCCGTTCGCTACCTTCTCCCAGTACGAAGACGGCATGAACGCTCTCGTAGCTTTCCCGCCGGAATCCATCAACAATACGCTGGGCGAAATCATCCAGAACAAGGGTATGACTCAGCTGCGCATCGCTGAAACCGAGAAGTACGCTCATGTAACGTTCTTCTTCAACGGCGGCGTGGAAGAACCCTACAAGGGTGAAGACCGCATCCTCGTTCCGTCCCCGAAGGTTGCTACTTACGACCTCCAGCCGGAAATGAGCGCTGTGGAAGTTACGGATAAAGTTGTAGACGCCATCAAATCCGGCAAATACGACTTCATCATCCTCAACTATGCAAACTGCGACATGGTTGGTCATACCGGCGTATTCCCGGCTGTAATCAAGGCTGTGGAAACGGTAGACACCTGTGTTGGCCGTTTCGTAGACGCCATCCGCGAAGTTGGCGGCGAGGTCTGCATCACCGCTGACCACGGCAACGCCGACAAGATGATGGACTACGATAACGACCAGCCCTTCACCAAACACACCACCAATCCGGTACCGTTCATCGTGGTATCCGACCGCGTTAAGTCCGTTAAGGACGGCGCCCTCTGCGATATCGCACCGACTCTCCTCACGCTGGCAGGCGTAGAGATTCCGGCCGAAATGACGGGCAAGAACCTGGTGGAACTCTAATCAGCAGGACAGAGGCAGCTCCCTTGAGCAAGGGCGCGTAAGCGCGGGATGCCGGTGGCATCCCCGGGGAGCAGGTTCAGCGATATGATCGGTGGGCCTCTCCATGCTAGCCCTCTTATGTTCTCCTGCTTTGGGGATACACTCCTCGAACAAGATCGAAACGATATCGGAGCCATCGAAGCCCCGGAGGCTGCCGAAGGTGGACAGGGCCACGCCCACGCCCAGGAGCTGCCTGTCCGCGTCATAGAAGCCGGAGCTGTACTTACTTATAGCTTTCACCGGCGTTTCCAGATGATATACCTGGTCCAGCCTTTTGAAGGGATTAAACTCCGCCTTACCACAAATATCTATTTGCGTCTGCAGGCGCCGGAGGTATGCGAAGCGCCCGCGGCCTGCCACGGCGTCCTCCCGGAGCTGCTTTAAGAAGCCGAAGGTTTTACCCACGCCCCGGCCGGATAGAATTATGTTGAAGGTGAACCCGGCGCCGATGATCCCCGGCACATTTAAATAACCGTTGCTTGCTATTATATCCATAATAAAATACGCCCCGCCGAAGCGGGGCGCCTCCTGCCGGTCAGGCCAGCTTTTCCTCTACCTGTTTCGCGATCTCCTCCACCTGCTCGTCCGACAGCTTGATAAATACATGATTCCAGTATTTGCCGTCATTCCCCTTGCGGGCGGGGAAGGAGATGAAGGGCTTCCCTTCCTTGCCGTCATAAATGCGGCAGCCGTAGACGGTCACGAAGCCGTCCACCTGCAGGTTGAAAGTGATCCCGCCATCATCGAACTGGTGGACGCGTTCCACCGTGAACTTGTGCGCCTGTGCCGTCTGGTCCTTCTTACCGAATCTCGTCTTAGTTTCCATTTTCTTCTTTGCTCCTTTGCTGTTTTTTATTTCCACGCGGCGCTGCCGCGGGTTTTCTCTGGATAAGCTGCTCCCCGCAGAGGGGGCAGGGCTGTGGATAAGGATAGTCAGTCACGATCTGGAATCCGCAGTTGGTGCAGATGCTTTCCATTTGTTTTCCGCGAGCCATTTCTTCCTCCTACATTGCGGGCATATTGCCGGGTCCAGCTTCCATCCGGCGGACAGAAGCATTTTTCTCATTTCTTTCTTGGAGGTCCAGGTCATAGGCAGCCGGTAGGTGCATGCGGTGCAAGATGGTGGTGAGTAGTCCATGGTAATATGCCCTCCGGCTGCCCTGGCCTGGTCCTTCTGGGGACT
>CADAFY010000229.1 GCA_902787255.1 uncultured Bacteroidia bacterium | reverse complement strand
GCAATGGCTTCACGGGCAGAGGTGCTTCGCTGCAAAGCAATGTGCATCAGCGTAAAATAGTCAAAATAGCCTTCCCGGTTCACCAGTTCCCGACGGCCGCCCCAGGTCGTTTCGACGAGGCTTACCTGGTTTTCATTCATCAAGCCGACGACCCTGTAGGTATAGGGGGCCTGTTTGATGAGACGCTCGGCTGCCTGCGGTCCCCAGCCGTGCAGGGCGAGCATTTCTCCTTCTGCGTGGCGGCCGGGTGCCCAGAAGTCCAACGGCTGCAGGAAGCCGAAACTGTCGCAGTTGTAAGTGCACATGACGCTTCCGTCGGCCGAAGCTTTCTTTCCGACAATCAGGTTCGTACAAGCGAACGAGGCCACCGCCCAGCAGAGGAGGATGGCCAAAAGGGTCAGTCGTTTCATGGTATTGTAGGTATTAAAAATCAGGACAGGGCGGCGGCCAGCGCTTCCTTCGGGAGGGCACGCTGCTCGCCGGAAGCCAGGTTCTTGAGGGTGACCGTGCCGTCGGCGACTTCCTGGTCTCCCACGATGGCCAGATACGGAATCCCTTTGCGGTCGGCATACTCAAACTGTTTCTTGAGTTTGGCGTTGTCCGGATAGATCTCGCAGGAAATCCCGGCAGCCCGCAGCGAAGCGGCGACAGGAACCACGTAAGCGATCTCTTTCTCACCCATATTGGCGAAGAGAACCGTCGCGGCCGCAGCGGCATCGGCGGGGAACAAGTTCAGGCCATTGAGCACATCGTAGATGCGGTCTGCGCCGAAACTGATGCCCACGCCCGACATGTTCGGCAGGCCGAAAATGCCGGTCAAGTCGTCGTAGCGGCCACCGCCGCAAATGCTGCCGATGGCGAAATCGAGCGCCTTGACTTCGAAGATGGCACCTGTATAATAGTTGAGTCCGCGTGCCAGCGAGAGATCCAACTCCACAGGCTGGGAGATGCCGGCACCTGCAATCAGCGAGAACAGCGCAGCCACCTCATCGAGTCCCTTCGTGCCAATCGCTGAGCCGGCCAGCAGTTCCCGCATCCGGGCAATCTTATCCGCTGTGGATCCGGACAGTGTCAGCACGGGTTCAATCACGGCGACAGCCGCATCCGTAAGCCCTTTCTCCACAAGTTCCGCCTTTACTGCATCCAGTCCAATTTTGTCAATCTTGTCAATGGCCACCGTGATGTCAATCAGTTTGTCAGGTTGGCCGGACACCTCGGCCAGACCGGCCAGGATCTTCCGGTTGTTGATCTTGATGCAGACACGCACACCGAGACGGCCGAACACATCGTCCACGATCTGGACCAGTTCCAGCTCATTGAGCAGCGACTTGCTGCCGATGACATCGACATCGCACTGGTAAAACTCCCGATAACGGCCCTTCTGCGGACGGTCGGCACGCCAGACCGGCTGGATCTGGTAGCGTTTGAACGGGAATGACAACTCATTCTGGTGCTGGACCACAAAGCGGGCAAACGGCACGGTCAGGTCGTAGCGGAGCCCTTTTTCCGGGGCCAAGGCAGCTTTTTCTCCACTGTTTTGAATACGGAACAGCAGCTTGTCGCCTTCCTCGCCATATTTGCCCAGCAGGGTGCTGAGGTTCTCGAGCGAAGGCGTCTCGATGCACTGGTATCCGTACTTGCGGAATACTTCCTTGACTACGTTGAAGATATAGTTCCGGCCTGTCATTTCAGCAGGACCGAAATCGCGGGTTCCCTTAGGAATGGACGGTTTCTGTGCCATGTTTATTGCTTGATTAACTTACAAAGATAACAAAAAAAGATTTTTTTGTCCATCGGTAGCGGATTGTTGCTACTTTTGCGCTGCTAATAACCAACCTAATCTTTTTTATTATGAAGAAAATTGCGCTTTTGGCCATCGTTGCCTGCCTGAGCCTCTTCGTCGTTTCCTGCAAGGAAGAGAAGAAAGCCGAGGCCGCTCCTGCTGAAAAGGCTGCCCGCGAGGCTGTCGAGAAAGTCGGTGAGGTTTCTGAGGAAGCCGCCAAGACGGTCGGTGATGCCCTCAAGGATGCCGGCGAAGCCGTCAAGGATGCTGCCGACTCCGTCAAGGACGCCGCTGAGAAAGCAGCTGAGGAGATCAAGAAGTAATCCCTATCGCTTCTTGCAAAAAAAAAGCGACTGAAGAACTCAGCCGCTATTTTTTTAATCATCATACACAAAGATGATCGGGGGTGTCTCCAGGTCGAATCCTTTCTCGGCAAGAGGCTTGAAAACCTCTGGGTGTTTGCTCTTGAAATAAGCGTAACGCTCATACGTCACCTTCCCGATGCGGACGACATCGTCCTGCAGGAATGTCAAGTCCTGGCCTTCCCCGAATTCACCCGTCCCTTTTCCAGTGTCGTTGGTTTTTTCGAAGAAAACTTTCCCGTCCTTGACCTCGAACTTGAGATAACGGCCTGCTTTCATGTCACCGAGCGACTCGATGTTCACAGTGCAATAGGCCTTGCGCTTCTTGGAGAAAGAAAGCATCGGATAATAGAGCCGATCCTCAAAACTGAGGCTGGAATTGTTTTTGTTGACAAAAGTGACGACAATATC
>CADAFY010000228.1 GCA_902787255.1 uncultured Bacteroidia bacterium | reverse complement strand
CCGCTGCCACGTATCATCTTGGAAAAATTCAGGTCCAGAAACTCGGGATAGAAGGCAATCTGCACCACCCCGCCCTTGTCGGCGATGCGACGGATGAGTTCGTCCGAGAGGTTGCGCGGATGGGCGCACAAGGCCTGGCAAGAGGAATGGCTGGCGATAATCGGCTTGGAGGAAATATCCAGCGCCGCAGCGGTCGCAGCGGCGGAAGTATGGGATACATCCACCAGCAGGCCCAGTTCGTTCATCCGCCCGATGACTTCTTCCCCGAAGGGACTCACACCCCCCGCCCAGCGCGCCTCCTTGGGCGTGCAACTGTCACAAATCTGGTTGTGGTTGCCGTGCGTCAGCGTCACATAACGGATACCCCGCTTATGATAGTAATCCAACATAGACAGGTCGTCGCCAATGGGCTGGCCATTTTCAAGGCCCAGAAACACCGTCAGCAAGCCCGCCTTTTGGTTGGCCAGCGCCTCTTCGGGCGTCACGGCCAGGGCCGCCGTCGAACGATTGGCCTGCAAACAGGCATCCACCGCCCGCAGCATTTCTTCCACCTTTTCCCGTCCCTGCTCGACCGAAAGCGAATTGGAAGTATACAGCGCAAAAAAAGCACCGTCCACCCCACCCCTGCGCATTTTGGGGAAATCCAACTGGGCGTGGTCGTTATCCAACGCCAAATCCCGCAGCCGTACCAACTGCGAAGGCGTATCACAATGCGAATCCAGAACAAACATAATCGCGAAATTACAGAAAAATTGTTATCTTTGCAAGATTGCGCGCGAGGATTCGGCGCAAGTTGGAAAGAAATTAATATTTTTGAGAAAGATGGATACGCAAGCGAAGTATTACGACCCTTCGAAAGTGGAGGACAAATGGTACGCCTACTGGCTGCAGCACAAGTTTTTTCATTCGGAGCCCGATGAGCGCCCCGCCTATACGATTGTGATTCCCCCGCCCAATGTCACGGGTATTCTGCATATGGGCCACGTGCTCAACAACACGCTCAATGACGTGCTCATCCGCAAGGCAAGGATGGACGGCAAGAACGCCTGCTGGGTGCCAGGAACCGACCACGCCAGCATCGCCACCGAGAACAAGGTCGTCGCCAAACTGGAAGCCGAAGGCATCAGCAAGGAAGACCTCACCCGTGAGGAGTTCCTCAAGCACGCCTGGGAATGGAAGGAAAAACACGGCGGCATCATCCTGAACCAACTCCGCAAACTCGGCGCCAGTTGCGACTGGGACCGCACCAAGTTCACGATGGACCCGGACCTGAGTGAAGCCGTCATCAACACCTTCGTCTATTTCTACAAAAAAGGATATATCTACAAGGGCGTCCGTATGGTTAACTGGGATCCTGTGCGCCTGACCGCCGTCAGCGACGAAGAGGTCGAACACAAGGACACCCCCAGCAAATTCTACCATATGCGCTATTTCGTCTCGGACGGCAAGGGCAATGCGACCGACCAATACATCATCGTCGCCACCACCCGCCCCGAGACCATTATGGCGGATGCCGCTGTCTGCATCAACCCGGCGGACGAACGCTATCACTGGCTGAAAGGAAAGAAGGTCCTGATTCCCTTGATTAACAAGGAAATTCCCATCATTGAAGACAGTTATGTCGAAATGGACTTCGGAACGGGCTGCCTGAAGGTGACCCCCGCCCACGACGTGAACGACTACGAAATCGGCTTGCGCCACCACCTGCCCGTGCTCGACATCATCGACGACCACGGCCGACTCAACGAAGAGGCCCAGATCCTGATTGGAGAAGACCGCTTCGTCGCCCGCGAAAAAATTGCCAAGATGCTCGAAGAAGCCGGCAACCTCGAAAAGACCGTGGACTACATCTCCCCCATCGGTTATTCCGAGCGCAGCCACGCCGTCATCGAGCCCAAACTCTCCGCCCAGTGGTTCCTGAAAATGGACGCCCTGGCCAAGGATGCCCTCGAAAGCGTGGAAAGCGGAAAAGTCAAACTCATTCCCGACAAATACCGCAACACCTACAAACACTGGATGGAAAATGTCCGCGACTGGTGCATCTCCCGTCAATTGTGGTGGGGACAACGCATTCCCGCTTACTACCTGCCCGACGGCCGCTATGTGGTGGAAAGCACTCCAGAAGAGGCCCTGAAGGCCGCCCGGGCGCTCGACCCCGCGATTCAAGCCTCCGACCTCGTCCAGGACGAAGATGTGCTCGATACCTGGTTCTCCAGTTGGCTCTGGCCCATCAGCGTGTTCGACACGGAGAAAGCCGGACACCCCGAAAAGCCCGGCAACGCCGACCTGCAATACTATTACCCGACCAACGACCTGGTCACCGGACCGGACATCCTCTTCTTCTGGGTGGCCCGTATGATTATGGCCGGCAATGAATTTATGCACGACGTGCCTTTCCGCAATGTCTATCTCACGGGCATCGTGCGCGACAAACTGGGCCGCAAGATGAGCAAGACCCTCGGCAACTCCCCCGACCCCCTCGAACTGATTGAGAAATACGGAGCCGACTCCGTGCGTCTGGGTATGTTGCTCTGCTCCTCCGCCGGCAACGACATCCTCTACGACGAGGCGATGATTGAGCAAGGAC
>CADAFY010000227.1 GCA_902787255.1 uncultured Bacteroidia bacterium | reverse complement strand
GATCAACGAGCACTATGTACCCGACAGCAGAGCCATCACCGAAGCGGAGATTTCCGATTTCCTGGCGAACTTGATGCCCACTATTGATTTGACCAATGCCGAGAAAGCCCGTCAGGCCATCAATACCCAGGCCTGGATTCTTCACCTGAGCAATCCTTCCGAAGGCTGGGCCAATATGCGCCGTTCGGACTATCCCGTCCTCGTAGACCGCAGTAACTTCCCCCAGTACGACGGATTTACCTACGATGACAACAATATGTCTACGCCGGTTCGTCTGAAATACCCCAATATGGAGTCCAAATACAACAGTGCCGCGTATGCGGAAGCCATCGCCCGCGAGCCTCTCAACGGCAAGGATGACTGGCATACGAAACTGTGGTGGGACAAGTTTGACGGACATTTTGAATAAAAAATGATAGAAGTTATGAAAAAGATTGTATATATCCTGATGGCTCTCCTGCTGGTTGCAAACGTTTCCTGCCGCAAACAGGAGCCCTTTGCCACGGCCGAAGCCGGTGACAGCCCCCGTATCCTCAATACGGACATTCCCGAGTCGAGCGGCGGCGTGGCCCCCCGTCTGCTGTCCATCGACCGCACCTCCAATTTCAATTTCACCATCATCGCCACGCCGGTGCAGCACGTCACCGTCCGCTGGTTCATCGGTGACAAACAGGTGGCCGAAGGCACGACCATCGACCTTCCGCTGGACCCCGGTGTCTATACCTTCAAGGTGGTCGTGACCACCGTTCAGGGCAAGGAGACTTCCCGTACCTTCACCGTAGGCGTGCGTGCTGTCGCTACGGATCCCGTCGCTACCCTCGGTTCCGCCCGTATGATGGGCCCCGGCAGTGTCGCGTCCATCAGCGGAACCAACCTGGACCAAGTCGCCAAACTCTATCTGGGCGAGACCGAACTGACGCCTGATGCCGTCGCTGCGGACAAGATTGACTTTACCGTGCCTGTCGGGATGGCCGCCGGTACCTACGGCGTTTACTTCGAAGATGCCCAGGGCGCACGCTACAAAGCCGTCTATGACAGCGGACAGGGTGACTACAGCGACTATACGATTCAGGTGAGCGCCAATCCGCTCATATCCGGCTCCTCCTTCCGGGGTAAACCGGGTGCGGCCGTCACGCTCAACGGTGTCAATATGGAGAAAGTCGCCACCCTCAACGCCGGGGATGCCGCTTTGGTCATTACTGCCCAGAATGCAACTTCGGTCACGTTCACAGCCCCTTCTGTAGACGGAACCTATGTCTTGAGCGGAAAGGCCGAGGATGGCAGCGCCATTCTTTTTGACGGACAGGAAAGCGCCACCCTGGTCGTCTCGAGCGTTGAAATCGTCTGGACCGGCTCCTTTGATGTCACTTGGGATACTGCCTTTGAAGAAATCAAGACAACGATGCTGGCCAAACTTTCCATCGGCACGATTATCCGCGCCTATGTCAGCGGTGAAGGTCAAGGCTGCCTTTGTACGGCCTGGTGGACCAATATCATTACCGGAGGCAGCGGTGACCAGGGACGTGGTGATACGCCGATTCACGGTGATACCGTCCTGACGGCGACCGTTACCCAGGATGTCCTTGACAGGATTTCCAGCCAGGATGGTTTCATCATCGTCGGCAATGGTTATACCTTGACCAAAGTGACGATCGAATAAAACACATTTCTCTATGAGACTCACACAACGATTATTCTATACGCTGTGCCTGTTGACTCTCGCAGGCCTGCTGTCCTGCGAGAACCTTCCCGCCGCTTCGCCCCAAGCCGGGGCGGAGACGGCGCAGGAATGGAACAAAGGGCTGGTGGGCTGGAACCTCGGCAATCAACTGGAGTGTTCCGCTCCGGGGATGGACGGGGAATCGATGGCCATCGGCAATCCCCCCGATGCGCTCGGCGCGGAGACGGCCTGGGGCAATCCCAAGGTGACCCGCAATCTGCTCAAGGCGGTGAAAGATGCCGGTTTCAACGCTGTCCGCGTACCCGTCCGCTGGCAATGCCACATTACCAACGCGCAGGCGATGACGGTGGACAAGGACTGGATGGCCCGCGTCAAGGAAATCGTGGGCTGGTGTCTGGACCTTGATATGAAGGTCATCCTCAACACCCACCACGAAAAGTGGCTGGAAGGCCGTCCTTTCTATGCCAACAAGGAGGAGAACTGCCGCTTGCTGGCCTTGCTCTGGTTTAACCTGGCCAATGAGTTCCGCGACTATGACGGCCGGCTGGCCTTTGCCGGTACGAACGAGGTGCACGTCAAGGACAACTGGGGCAAGCCCACCGAAGAAAACCTGGCCGTTCAGAATGCGTACAACCAGACTTTTATCGATATGGTACGGGCGACGGGCGGCAACAACCTCCGCCGCAACCTCATCGTCCAGACTTATGTCTGCAATCCCGATTTCGGCCTGTATAACGGTGACTTCATTATTCCCAAGGACGTGGAGGAGAACGGGACCCGCCATATGAGCGTGGAGTTTCATTATTATACCCCCTGGGAGTATGCCGGAGAGGGCAAATGTGAGTTTTGGGGTGAGGCCTACAGCCAGTATGGTCCCGTTCCTGAAAGCAACGAACGGACGATGGAGACATTC
>CADAFY010000226.1 GCA_902787255.1 uncultured Bacteroidia bacterium | reverse complement strand
GACAAGACAGCCAAAAAACTGGTGGAGTTGCTGGGCCGCTACAAAGAGGCGCTCTCGCAGGGCAAGAACGCCCGCAGCGTGACCCTTGAAAACGAGGAGCAGGAGCAACTGGCCCGCGACCTTTTCCTGCTGACCAACAAGCCCGTCTTGTATGTCTGCAATGTGGATGAGGCTTCTGCGGCGACGGGCAATGCCTATGTGGAAGCCGTCCGCAAGGCCGTGGAAGGGGAGGATGCCGGGATTCTGGTGATTGCCGCGCAGGTCGAGTCGGACATCGCCGAACTGGATTCCGAAGAGGAAAGACAAATGTTCCTGGAAGACATCGGGCTGAAGGAATCGGGCGTGGAAAGACTGATTCAGAGTGCGTACGCCTTGCTGGGCCTTCGTACTTTCTTCACTGCCGGAGCGGACGAGTGCCGCGCCTGGACCATCCGCGTGGGAGACAAGGCCCCCAAGGCCGCCGGTGTCATCCATAGCGACTTTGAGAAGGGTTTCATCCGTGCGGAGGTTATCAAATATGAAGATTTCGTCACGCTCAAGTCGGAGTCGGCCTGCCGCGCCGCCGGCAAACTGGGCGTGGAAGGAAAGGAATATGTGGTGCAGGACGGTGACATTATGCACTTCCTGTTCAATGTGTAGCGCCTATGTCCCTTGTCAAACAGGCCCTCGCCCGCTGCAGCCGTTGCGCCCACGAGCACGAAATCACGATTTATAAGAGCATCAATACGGCGGAAGACGCCGATATGGAAGCCCGTGTGTTGAATGGTTCCCTGTTTATGTGGACTTGTCCGGACTGCGGGTGCAAAAACTTGGTGAGTTACGAGTGCCTGTACCACGACCCGGCCCGGAAGCGTATGCTCTGGCTGCTTCCCCGCGACAAGGACGATACGGCGGAAATGGATGCCATTGCCCGGCACGCCCGTTCCCTGGGCGGCTATACCTTGCGGATTTGTCCGGACCTCGGCAGCCTGATTGAGAAAATTCTGATTTTGAACGCCGGTCTGGACGATGTGGCCGTCGAAATCTGCAAATATGTGATTCGGGGTGAATGGGCGCAGCAGGGAAGTGCGAGCGCGGATACCCCTTTGCATTTCCACCATCTCGAAGAAGACCAACTCCTGTTTTCCTATCCCGCCAACGGGCAGATGGCTAGCCTGACCTTGGGCAAAAATGTGTATGCGGATGCCCTCGGCATTCTCTCCCGCAACCCCGCCCTCCGTCCGGCGGAAGGTTTCCAACGCGTGGATGCGGAGTGGCTTTCGACCGTCATCGGCTGATGTTCCATCGACCGTAATCCCCTGTTCATTTGCCGCCGAAAGTTGTTAAGCCTTGATAATAAGGTGATACGGGGAGATGATTTTTTGCATTTTTCCGGAATTATCTCTAATTTTGAGAGCTTTTCGTATTATGGGTCGTTCTGCTTCAGAATTGCTCGGGGTCGGAATTGTGCTGCTGGCACTGCTCTTTTTACCCGGCATCGCGTTGTTAGCGCAAATCGCGCCGACCGGGAAGTCCGGTAATGCAGGCATCGACGGCTTTACCGTGAAAACCAATGCGGTAGACTGGATATTCACCATTCCCAACCTGCAATTCGGCTTTGACCTGTCTTCTTCCCAGTATAACCAGGAAGTGTTGCTGCTGGGCGCCAAATACCGTCCCCGCATCTACCACAATTATGCCCCCTATCTGTTGTTCAATGTGCTGGATATCCGTCCGGAATATCGCCATTATTACCGGCACACGCAACTGGGAAGCCGGGTGGAGAAGGACACGCTGGGACGCGATTCCATCGTTTGGGAGAAAGCCCCGCTCACCTCTACCAAGCGCAAGCATCCCCGCCCCTGGCAGGCCTGGTACATCGGAGCCTATGCCGATTATGCCGACTACTGTTTGAAATTCGGGGAATACGGCCGGCAGGGTTGGGCTGTCGGGGCCGGGGTCACCATCGGCTTTGAAATCCCGCTCTATGAATACAAGAGCGGCGCCATCGACCTGGACCTGGGCCTGTCCGCCGGTTTGATAGCCACGGGCAATCAAGCCTTCAAGAATGGAGATGACATCTATCGCTATGTGCCCGTGACGGCGGCGGATAAAGCCAAAGATGTGCCGTTTATGGTGATTCCGATGCTGACGGAGGTGCGCGCAACCTTTTCCTGGCGGCACAAATCGGTCCGCAACAAATACCTGGAGCCGGACCCGGTCCTCGCATATTACGAGCAGGCCAGAAAGAAAATTCAGGATGATATGCAATCCTCTACGCGGCAGGAATTCAACTCCATCTTTATGATGACGGCCAAGGATTCCTTGCGTTTCCAAAAAGATGAGGCCCTGTATAAAGAGGAATATCAGAAATACCTGGCGGACGCCGTCGAGGCGGACGAACGAAATATTCGGGAGAATGACAAGATTACTTCTTCGATGAAAACCAAGCTGAACCGTTATCTGCAATCGGAGAAAATGAAGAATATTCGTCAGTTCGACCGGGAAGTCCAGCAGGAACGAATTGCCCGGGAGGAGGCGCGCAAGCAAGCCATCCGCGATTCGATTGCGGCGGTGAGACAGGCGGCCCGTGACTCCGTCCGGCTGGAAAAATTGAT
>CADAFY010000225.1 GCA_902787255.1 uncultured Bacteroidia bacterium | reverse complement strand
GCGCCGTGGTGACTACCCAGGACGCCGGCAGCGGCGAAGCCGGCGAGGCCGACGCGGCTGACGAAGGGGTGACGGACCGTGCGGAGGAATAAGCTGCTGGCCGTGGCTGTGGCCATAGCGCTGGCACTGGCCGCAGCACTGCCTGTGGCCCTTGCAAGCAGCCTGTTGTCGACGTCCGGGGACGATTCGGCGGTATCCGCGTCGGAGGCGGCAGCGGCGATCAAGCGCAAGATCGCCAGCGAAAAAGCCGCCTCCAAGCAGGAAAAGGCGTCTTCCAGCGATAAATCCACGTCGAAGAACAGCACCAAGGTCAGCCTGAGCCTTTCCATATCGAAGCCCGGCGGACTGGAGGTTTCCGGCGGCGCGTACCGGGTGGACCCCTCCAAGGTAAAGACAATCACCCTGTCCTGGAGCTGCAAGGGCGACTGCGACGAATACGAAGTCAGCGTCTCCGGCGGCGTCTACAGCGCCACCACGAAGAAGAAGTCGGCAAAGGTGTCCGTGAGCGACCTCGCCCCGGGCAAGTACACCGCCACAGTCAAGGCCATCCGGGATGGCAAGGCGGTCGCAAAGGCAAAGCTGGTGTTCAGGGTGCTCGCCACTGAGGCGGAGGAAACCACGGCAGAGGAAGCGCCCGCAGAGGAAGGGGTTCCCACCGGAGAAACGCCAACCGGGGAAGACATGCCCACGGAGGAAACGCCCGGGGAAGTGTTCCAGAAGCGTAGCATGAATGTTACGGATGAGAGCCGGGGTGGTGTAGGGGACAAATATGACTTTGCGGGTGTCGAGGGTGAGGTCGTAGCGACCGAAGAAGCCGTAGGAAATCAGGAAGGAAAAGTTCTCGGCCAGGCATTCTTCCGGCACGCAGATGTAGTCGGTGTTACGGCCCATCACATCATAGAAACCGGGCACATCCTCAATCGGGATCATGGTATCAGGAGCGTCAAGCGGCACCAGAACGCTTTGCATACAGGCATAGAAGTTTGCGTCGGGGTCGTCCGCGGCAGCCTCCGCGTATGTGCCTGGATAAACGGCAACCAGGGCGCAGCGGCGTTTCTGCCCATCTATAGTAAACTCTCCCCAGCAGTCATTATGCTCCACGTCCGGGTTCTGCAGCAGCAGGTTGCGGACGGTGGGCCCAAACGCCACATCATGGTCCATCACCTTGAAGCCAATCAAGCCATACATCGCCTCCCTGAACTCAGCATTATTTCTGGTCAGGCAGTGGAAGACTTCGTGGGATATGAGCCCGCGGCCGAAATGGATGAGGTATTCCAGGTAGTCGGCGTCGAATTCCGGATCTGCCTGAAATGCGCGGGCCAGATACTCGGCTTCATCGGCACTGAGGTAAATCTCGTTCTTTTGCGTATAGCCGCCCATGTGCCCCTCATCCCCCATGTCGGTTTTGATAAAGATTATTTCTCCGGACACAGGCAGGCGGAAGCCCAACTCGGACGCGCGGCCTTCAATGAAGTCCATGACCTTGCTGATGGCTTTCTTTTCCTCTTCGGAAAACTCCCTTATCTGCTCTGCGGCAACGGCCTTGAATTCTTCCAACGACTGGCCGGAAGACTGCAACTTCCAATCAATATCGTTCTGCGTCAAAGCCTCGAAATAGGAGGTGTTAACCAATTTCAACTGCTGTCCTTCTTCCTGCGAGGCAAAGCGATACTTCAGGGCGGATGGTTGACGGCTGGTGCATGCGGACAGGCCCGCCACCAGCATTATGCAGCATAGGGCTGCGTGGCTAATAATCTTTATCATATCAAAACAAAGATAAAACAACGGCCATTATTCTTCCTTTCGCTTCAGGTAACGCACGGCGCCATCGGACTCGGTCCATTCCATTTTGTCGTTGGAAGAGTCCATGCTGGCTTTGACAGTGCGTTTTTCCCCTTTGTCCGCCATTTCCTTGAAGATGTTTATCGACTGCTCCCGATATCGGATTACCCAGGTGTCCAGGTCGCTGTTGAAAATCTTCTCCTTGGATGTGTCGAAGCTGAAAACCGAACGGGAATCTATCAGAACGTCAATGACGCTGGCGAGCGTGTCGAACGGCATCCCTTCCAGATGATCTCTTTGTTTCAGGGCGAAACGCAGCAATTCGCCATTCCGCTCTTCTTCCTCCTTCATTTTTTTGACAATATCAATGGAATTGTCTATATCATGAATCACCATGATGGCCGTGAGCCGCTGGGCTTGCGCCTTGCTACGGCGCTCCAGTATTCCGCTTACGATAAAGGTGAGCGCTACGCCGATGGCAGTACCCAGGACGGTCACAAAAAAACTGCCCCAGTCAAATCTTCTTTTGGTTTTCTTTTCCATAACGAATACAAAGATACTCTTTTTTCTCGATCACTTTCGGTATAAGTACTCCGCCATGGAGCTGCTGTATACGTTGCCGTAGTTGGGGACGTTATACACTTTGACGTGGGAGCCGGAGGGCATCCCGGAAACCAGCCGCATCAATGCCGGAATCCCCACGATAAAAATGGCAAAGCCAAGAAAGTATCCCAGAACCTGTTTCATCTTAACTAGATTGAATGACTATCAAAGTTAATGCTTTTTCCCGAATCTTCACTGAACGAGCCTTCGTCGATGCCCTTGATTCTTGAC
>CADAFY010000224.1 GCA_902787255.1 uncultured Bacteroidia bacterium | reverse complement strand
CTTGCCGGAAGACTCGAGGTTGTGGTCGGTATTGGAGACCACACCCACGGTAGCGCGGCAGGCGACGGGAACCATACGGGTCTCGCCCGAAGGGAGACGAAGGATCGCGTACTTGCCTTCGCGGGCGGCGAGCTGCGCGTAGGTGCCGGCGGAGCGGGCCATCGTGGCGCCCTGTCCGGGACGGAGCTCGATCGCGTGAACAAGCGTACCAACGGGAATCTCACTGAGCGGGAGGCAGTTGCCGAGATCCGGAGAAGCGGCGGGGCCGTTGAGGATCTTCTGACCGACCTTGAGTCCGTCGGGAGCAATGATATAGGATTTGACGCCGTCCTCATACTGGACGAGGGCGATGCGGGCGCTGCGGTTCGGATCGTACTCGATCGTGAGAACCTCGGCGGGGATACCGTCCTTGCAGCGTTTGAAATCGATGATGCGGTACATCCTCTTGTGACCGCCGCCGATGTAACGGACCGTCATCTGGCCGGTGTTGTTGCGGCCGCCGGTCGACTTGAGCGGGGTGAGGAGGGGTTTGTAAGGCTTTTTCGCCGTAATCTCCGCGAAGGAGCTGATAGCTTTGTTGCGCTGACCGGGAGTTACCGGTTTGTATTTCTTGATTGCCATGTCTTTGCTCCTTTTTAGATGTTAGCGTAGAAGTCGATCTTCTCGTCGCCGACGAGGGTGACGTAAGCCTTCTTGAAATGATTCATACGGCCGCGAAGAAGACCGGACTTGGTGTAGCGCTGTTTGCGCTTGCCGTGATAGTTGACGGTGTTGACGTCAGCGACGTTCACATTGTACATCTGCTCGACGGCCGCCTTGATCTGGATCTTGTTGGCGTCACGGTCTACGATGAAACCGTAGCGGTTGAGTTTCTCTCCCTGGTCGGTGAGTTTCTCAGTGACGATAGGCTTGAGTAAAATTCCCATTTCGCGTCCTCCTTATTTAACCCGGGCTGCGAGAATCTCCTGCACACCGTCGACGAGGACCAGCTGATGGGCCTTCATAATGGCGTAGGTGTTGATCTCGTCAACGCTGATGACGTTGACCTCGGGAAGATTGCGGGATGAAAGATAAATGTTCTTCGCATTCTCGGGAAGGACGATAAGAACCTGCCGCTGACCGGCCTTGATGGCGTTGAGGATATTGAGCATATCCTTGGTCTTGGGGGCGTCCATCGAGAACGGCTCCACGATGGTGAGCTTGCCTTCCTGGGCCTTGTAGGTCAGGGCGCTGACGCGGGCAAGGGATTTCACCTTCTTGTTGAGCTTGGTGCGATAGTCGCGCGGGTCGGGTCCGAAGACGCGGCCGCCGCCGACGAAGATATTGGCTTTCAAGCTGCCGTGACGGGCGCCGCCGCCGCCTTTCTGCCGGCCAAGTTTCTTGGTCGAATAAGCGACTTCGCTGCGGTCCTTCGTCTTGGCCGTACCCTGGCGCTGGTTGGCGAGGTACTGCTTGACATCGAGCCAGATGGCGTGATCGTTGGGTTCTACGCCGAAGACGTTCTCATCGAGAACCACCTTCTTTCCGGAAAGACTTCCGTCAATTTTCAAAACATCAAGTTCCATAATTAAGCCTCCAGAAGTAAATAAGAACCCTTGGCTCCGGGAACGGAACCCTTGACTACGAGAAGATTGTGCTCAGGGATGAGTTTGATAACCTCAAGGTTGAACACTTTGACGCGCTCGTCGCCCATATGGCCTGCCATCCTCATACCGGGGAAAACCCTTGAAGGCCAAGAGGAAGCACCCATAGAACCGGGGTGACGGAGACGGTTGTGCTGGCCGTGGGTCTTCCCGCCGACACCGTTGAAATGATAACGGTGAACGACACCCTGGAAGCCCTTGCCCTTGGAAGTACCGACGACATCGACAAATTTGACATCCTCCGTGAACACGTCCGTGAGGGTCAGCGTGTCGCCCAGTTTGAGCTCTCCCGCGAAGTCGGCCGGGAATTCGACCAGTTTCCGCTTGGGAGTGGTTCCTGCCTTTTCGAAGTGCCCCTTGAGGGCAGCGCTGGTGCGTTTCTCTGATTTTTCGTCATAGGCAAGCTGTACAGCGGCATAACCATCTTTTTCGACTGTACGTACCTGCGTGACAACACACGGCCCAGCTTCGACAACGGTGCATGGAATATTTTTTCCATCAGCACCGAAAACGGAAATCATTCCGATTTTCTTTCCAATTAATCCAGGCATTGGTTTGTTAATTAATTGTTTAATAATACTTTACATAGTCCGCACACATTTTGCGGGCTGCAAAGTTAGCATTTTTTCCTGGATTTACAAAAAGTTTTGAACAATTTTTTCAACGCCCCCCTCCCGCCACGGCCACGAAAACGCCTCCGGACGCGCACGTCACGACCTCCCGCAGGAAGGGTATGGCAGCGTTTTGGAGTCGGAATGCGACTTAACCCAGCCGGCAGAGAAGGTATGGAAGCGTTTTGGGACCGGAATGCGACTTAACCCGGCCGGCAGAGAGAGTATGGAAGCGTTTTAGGATCGGAATGCGACTTAACCCCGCACGCAGAATGGGTATGGAAGCATTTTGAGGCTGAAATGCAACTTAACCCGGCCGGCAGAGAAGGTATGGCAGCATTTTGAGGCTGAAATGCAACTTAACCCGAC
>CADAFY010000223.1 GCA_902787255.1 uncultured Bacteroidia bacterium | reverse complement strand
CCGAGAACTCGTGCCGCCTGCGGTGGGGCGGTGCTTGCGAGCTTTGCCCAGCCTGCGGCTGGCCATTTCTCGTACTCCTTGCCGGAGGGGCCCTTGCAAAGAATGCGATGGAAGCCAGCCGCTTTGCGGCATGGCGTTTTTGCTGATAATCGCCGTCTGGAAAGCTAGCTTTCCGAGCGGCGATTACAAGCAAAAAGCCGGCTTTCGCCGGCTTCCATCGTTTCTTTGCGGAGAGAGCGAGATTCGAACTCGCGAGCCGCTTTTGACGACCACACGCTTTCCAGGCGTGCCTCTTCAGCCACTCGAGCATCTCTCCAATCTTGTCAATCTTTCGGAAATTTTGGGATTATTTTCCGATTGAGCGTGCAAATTTAATATAATTTTCGTTACTTTGTAAACTTTTTGAGAAAGAATTTGAAAAAATGGAGAGAAAACAGTCGGTCAGAATACAAACTTCCATCTTGAACGGTTTGGAAAAAAAGGTGTTGGTGTGGTTGGCCAAGCGTCAGCCTAAGTGGGTTACTTCGGATTTTTTGACCGCTGTTGGTCTGATTGGCGCCTTTTTGGTGGGGCTTGGCTACGCCTTGTGCTGGATCAATCCCAATTTCTTGTGGCTCTCCAGTTTCGGTCTCTTTCTGAACTGGTATGGCGATTCGCTGGACGGGACCCTGGCCCGGGTGCGCAATACCCAGCGTCCGCTCTACGGCTTCTTTATCGACCACAATGTGGACGGCATCGCGATGACGATGATTTGCCTGGGTGCCGGCCTTTCGCCTTACATTCATATCGGATTGGCCCTGATGGTTCTGGCGGTGTATCTCTTGCTTTGCATTTATGTCTATATCAGCGCCCACCTGCGCGGTGAGTTCAAACTGACCTACGGTAACCTCGGCCCCACGGAGTTCCGCGTCGTGCTCTTTATTTTCAACCTGATTTTCCTCTATGTGACCCCGCTCAGAACCTTCAGCGGGCACCTCAATGTGTTCGGAGCCGACTTTTCCTTCGGTACCTTTGACATCATCGCCGCCATCGTGCTGGTCGTGCTTATCGTGATGCACATTTCCAGCCTCCTGAGCGACGGCAAGAAATATGCGGATGAAGACCCCATCCCCGGGAACGGGGAAGGCCCCTTCGGGCAACGCTAGCACTCACGAAACCATCGTAACGCCCCGCCCGCCTGACGATGAACGCCGCCCGCATAAAGGATTTATTGAAGACCTTCTCCAAGTTCTTCGTTTCCAATATCCTGGGCACAATTGTCGATACCTTTGTCCTGTGGCTCTTCGCCCATATTATTTTCAGCGACAGTTTTTACATCTGGACGCCCTATTTCTCCAAAAATATCATTTCTCCGGTCATTTCTTTTGAGTTTGCAGTGCTTACCAACTACCTATGCGCATACTATCTGACCTGGAGGGGGCGGCTGCGCCTGCAAACTCTTTCCAAGTTTTTGATCAATTATCTGAAATACAACCTGACGGCGACCGGGGCCTTTTTTATCAAAATGGGCTTCCTGCTCTTGTTCCAGAATTTGTTCCATTGGGATGTCGTCATCTGCAACCTCGTTGCCCTGATTTTCTCCGGAAGTTTCAATTTTGCGATGGGGGAGTGGTGGTTGTTCCGAAAAAAGAAAGAAAAATGATGAAAACGAAGAATATGCGTTGGCTCGTGCTTCCGGTCCTGCTTTTCGTTGGGACGGGGAGCCTTTCCGCCCAGTCGGTGCGGCAGGATGAACAGGAAGTGCTGCGTAAGACGGACGGCGGGGTGTACAATGTCTATGACGCCGATGCACCCAAGGTCATCACGCCCGTCCCCGACGGCTATACGGTAGCGGGTATCAGCCACTATGGCCGTCACGGCTCCCGCTATTGTACGGATTCGTATCGGGAAACGGCGTCGCATCTGGAGGAAATGCATCAACAGGGCATCCTGAGCGAGCGCGGTGAGCAGGTGTATGAGAGTTTCAAGGCACTGGTTCCTTCTCTGGCCGGACGAGAGGGTGAGTTGGTGCAATTGGGCCGCCGGCAGCATCAGGGCATTGCCGCCCGGATGTACCGTAACCATCCTGCTCTTTTTACGACGGATGCGAACCTGTCCGCCCGAAGTACGCTGGTCCCCCGTTGTATCGAGAGTATGGGCGCGTTCTGCGAACAGTTGGCGCGGCTCTGTCCGG
The DNA here is from genome assembly GCA_902787255.1 of uncultured Bacteroidia bacterium. Lineage (GTDB taxonomy): Bacteria > Bacteroidota > Bacteroidia > Bacteroidales > UBA932 > Cryptobacteroides. The sequence continues at coordinate 991 of CADAFY010000223.1, read as the reverse complement.
AGGTGGAAATTCCGCAGGAAGCCAGTATGTATTATCTGGGCGAGGTTTCTGCTATGCAGGAGTATGTCTATTTCTATGATGTAGATTATAAGAAGCAGTCGAAAGAGTTGAAGAAGGAATGGGAGAAGAAAATTCTCCATACGGATTCTTTTCGGAAAATGCTCTGCGGCGACAACAAAGTGGATGCTAACCATATGCGGGACCTTGCGAGACAACTGCGCAATATCTATCTTTCGCTGCCCTATGTGGACGATTGCGACGCCCGGGCCGTCGAAGCCTTCCGCTATGCGATTGACGGCGTCAGCGGGACGGAAACGGACTTGGCGGCAACTCGGAGATGTGACAAAGTCGCGCCATTTGGTGGAGGTGTATTATCCTACCTTGCACCATAGCGTGATGAATATTTTTATGATAGACAGGATTATGCGGATGGTGGATGATGATCTGGCGGCCGGCAAGCCTTTTGTCCGGCTCCGTTTCGGGCACGACACCATCCTGATGACCACGCTCAAGGATTTCGGTGTCCGTGGCTGGCGGGTCTGGGAAGCCAGCGACACCCTCACGCAAGAACAGGCCATGTGGAAGACGCTCGGCGAGTTGAGTATGTCCCGCATCCCGATGGCCGCCAACTTGCAAATGGTCTTTTATCGCCGTGATAAAGACTCCAGGCAGTTCGCTTCGGTTTTTGCGAGTTCCCAGAATGCGCCTGAAGTTCTTTTCAAGATGCTGCTCAACGAGAGCGAACTGGAATTGCCCATTCCCGCCGTATGCGGCCGCATCTACGACTGGTCTGTCTTCAGGGCCTATATGGAGCCTCGTATCGAGAAAGGAAAGTCGCGTGCGCAGCCTTTCCTCAAATATCCCTATCCGATTCCCCGTCAGTAAGCGTGTTGCCGTAGACCAAAGGAAATTTGCATTTCCTAAAAAATGTGTATCTTTGCAAGATTTTAGTTCTTAAAGGGATATGCATTTTAAACAAACTGAAAATACT
>CADAFY010000222.1 GCA_902787255.1 uncultured Bacteroidia bacterium | reverse complement strand
GAGACCATTCCCTGGTGGAACTTGTATTAATTTTGATTATTTTTGTAAAAATATACAGCGTTGATTATGTGTGACACTCCATTCCGTCTCGAGAGCGACCTGCTCGGCGAGCTTAAGGTCCCGGCTGACGCCTATTATGGCGTACAGACCCAGCGGGCCCTCAACAATTACCGGATTTCCAGCACCAAGATGTATGACTATCCGGAGTATATCATTTCCATTGCCTACGTGAAGATGGCGGCGGCCGAGGCCAATGCGGAGCTCGGCGTGCTCGATCGCGAGATCGCGGACGCCATCGTCGCGGCCTGCAAGGAGATCGTCAGCGGCCAACTGCACGACCAGTTCCCGGTCGATATGATGCAAGGCGGAGCCGGAACATCAGTCAATATGAACGCCAATGAGGTCATCGCCAACCGTGCCCTCGAACTGCTCGGCCACAAGAAAGGAGAATATCAGTTCTGCTCGCCGAACGATCACGTCAACTGCGCCCAGTCCACCAACGACGCCTATCCGACAGCCTTCCGCTATACCTTCGTCCGGATGAACCGGAAACTGGTCGAGAACCTGACCCGGCTGATCGAGGCCTTCAAGGCCAAGGGCGAAGAATTCAAGGATATCATCAAAATGGGCCGCACCCAGCTGCAGGACGCCGTTCCGATGACTTCCGGCCAGGAATTCCACGCCTTCGCAACCAACCTCGAAGAGGAAATTGCCAACCTCGAGCGCAACGTCGTCCTCCTCAAGGAGATCAATATGGGCGGCACCGCCATCGGCACCGGCCTCAACGCCGTTCCCGGCTTCGCGGAACTCTGCACGAAACGGCTCAGCGAATTCAGCGGCGACACCTTCGTCAAGGCTCCCGACCTTGTGGAAGCCACCCCTGACACCGGTGCGTACGTCAGCTACAGCGCGGCGCTCAAGCGGCTCGCCATCAAGCTCTCCAAGATCTGCAACGACCTCCGCCTGATGGCCTCCGGTCCGCGTTGCGGCCTGGGCGAAATCAACCTTCCGCCGATGGCGCCCGGCTCCTCGATCATGCCCGGCAAGGTCAATCCCGTCATTCCGGAAGTGACCAACCAGGTCTGCTTCAAGGTCATCGGCAACGACACCACCGTCGCCTTCGCCGCCGAAGCCGGCCAGCTCCAGCTCAACGTGATGGAGCCGGTCATCGCCGAATCCATCCTCGAGAGCGTCACCTGGCTCTGCAACGTGATCGACACCCTCCGCACCAAGTGCATCGAGGGCATCACCGTCAACGCCGACCACTGCTACGAGATGGTAAAGCATTCCATCGGCATCGTCACCGCCCTCAACCCCTATATCGGCTACAAAGCCTCCACGAAGGTGGCCAAAGAAGCCCTGGAAACCGGTCGCAGCGTGTACGACCTCGTGCTGGAGCACGGCCTGATGACCCAGGAGAAACTCGACGAAGCCCTCGACCCCAAGGCGATGACTTCTTCTCACGAATTTCTCAAATAACTCCGCCCTATGAAAAAACTGCTCTTTATCCTCGCATTCGCGGCTCTGGAAGTGATATCGTTCCCTTCCTCCGCGCAGGTCGGCAAGACCATCCCCAAACTCGAATTCTCCGTCGGCGGAGGCGCCGGCGTATTCGGATATGTCGCATCCATCGAAAAAGATTCGTGGTTCGACCGGATGAACATCGCCGGCAAAGAGCAGCTCTTCGGCCCGCATGAAGACCTGCCGTGGGGATCCGCGCACGGCGGATTCTATATGGATTACCATTTCACAGACCACTGGGGGCTGTCCTCCGGGTTGGAATTCGCCTTCTATGAGTATGAATATACCTTCCCGGGGAATGTTTTCAGCGTGAGCAGTACGACCGTATGGTCAGGTCGGGGAGAGGTGGAAGTATGGACTGCCAGCCAGAACAGCCTATATGAATCCCAGCGGGTCTTTTCCCTCCAGATTCCCATCATGGTGAAGTATATGGTGCCGGTTTCGCGGGCCAAAGGCCATCAGTATTATGTGGCGGCCGGCGTCAAACTCGGCTTCCACCTGCTCGGCCAGAACTATATCGAGATGGACGATGCGCGGTATCAGTTCCTGAACCACATTACTTATCCCGATCAGGAAATCAATCCGGATAAACAATTCGCTCATATCGATGGCGTGTATACCAGCACAGAACGGGGCGAATATTATCAGGGGTGGGAAAAAACCAAGTACAACCCCGTCGACGTGCTGACCGGCATCGATACCGGCTTCCGCTGGAATCTGGGCCGCGGCATGGGACTGTACACGGGCTTCTTCTGCGACTTCGGCCTCCTCCGTCCGATAGCGCTGCAACCCGGGAAGAAGATCATCAACTACGATACGTCGCAGATTTCCCTGCTCCCCGAGGCCATCAGCTTCGACGCCGCCGAAAAAATCTCCATCTTCGCGGCCGAGGCGCCCGACCTCTACGTCAAGGGAGATTCGAACACCCCGGAATACATCCACAACGACAAGCCCTACATCAAGAGCCTGCACAAACTCTCCGTCGGCATCAAGCTCCGCTTTGCCTTCGGGCTGAAATAGCAGGCAAAACCGGTCCGTCTCAAAATTTTGTCAACTTCTCCGCCGTGGGAGAGTGGCTGAATCCACAGGTTTGCTAAACCTGCATACGGGAAACTGTATCACGAGTTCGAATCTCGTCCTCTCCGCTGAAATGCCTTGCAGAGTGTTCTGCAAGGCATTTTTAGTAAATAATATCCCAAAAAATATCCCATTTTTATTTGCTCTACCCACCTGCAGATACCTGAAGCCAGGTGGAAAGACTACTCCCAATCATCGGAGCGGAATGGAGATGCGGGAATACCAAAATTGTTGAAAAGGGTTGCTTTCGACCAATTCTTCATTCCATATCTGACAGCTATTGGGTTGGAAACTTCCGGACTGGATACCAATATCGATTTTCTGTCCTTTTGCACAACGGCGACAGCCGGGTGAAAGACTCTGTCCTCTCCAGCCAGTTCAAAACAGCCTAGTTCCTGATTGATCGGCCCCAGCCCCATTTTCCCACAGTCGAACGTAACAAAAGCGGCACCTTCTTTGAATTCAAATGCTGCTGGCATCGGCGCTATGGCATCAATCCCTTTAATTCCGTAGTCATTCGCCAAAGCAAGATAGGCAAGCCTGTCACCCACCGGTTTCTTTTTGGCAGGGTGAATGCACACCTTTTCCCCGACATCGTGCGTCGTCGCCATACCGCTATGGGGAATCATTTTCAGCGTCTGGGCTTGTGCCCACATCATATATCCCGCATGCGGCTTGTCAGGATCATTATATTGATACGGGGCGATTTGTGTGAAGTAAAAGGGCATATTCTCATCACCCCATTCTTCGCGAAGCATTTTTACGAAAGCCGGCTGCAGCCGCTTGTACTGCTCATACCTCATTCGATTATGGCATCCTTGATACCAAAGAAACCCTTTTGCGGTAAAAGGAATGATAGAATGCAGCATCCCATTGTACAATACGGAGGCTGTCTGATGCGGTTTTACTTCCGGCAACTTCCGATTCTTAAGATGTGAGAGGTCGATTTCTTCGGCGAACTCTTTCTCGAGCAACACGGGATTCATCCAGGACTCTATCGCCGTGCTGCCCCACGACACGTTAATGATGCCGACGGGAACACCCAGAACCGTATGAATCTTACGGGCGAAGAAATACGCTGCGGCACTTGCTTCCGCCACTCCGGCCGGATCATTGACATACCATGTTGCGTCACAGTCCTCTTCCGGTGTAAACGCCATCTTACGCGCCAAATTACAGGAGCGGATAGGGACTGCAGCATTCGCCTCCGAGATGATATCTGCCGCTCCTTCCACCGGCTGACCCATATATCCCTTCATCTGCTGGGCCATATTCGACTGACCGGCGCAAATCCAGACCTCTCCGACAAGGATATTCTTCAAGGTCAGCTTCTCTCCGTCATTGAAGGTAATTTCATACGGACCTCCCGCCTCCGGCGTAGAAATCCGGGTGAACCATTTCCCTTCGGTGTCCGCTTTTACAACAGTCTTTGCTTTGGACCAGGTCGTAGTAATTACTAATTTGGAATTCGGTCTTGCCTTTCCCCACAATGCCGCATCGGCTTTTTGCTGAAGGACCATATTGTCGGCGAATATCGGTGCCGGGGATACTTTTGCCCGAGAAATGAAAGCCGTGCAAAGAATCAGGGCGACAAGAAAGAATACCCGTTTCATAATTATTGCTATTTATTATCCTTTGGCGATTTGCGATGGGCCTGTGCCCATTCCTTTGGAGTCATTCCGAACTGCTGCCGGAAACAAGTGCTGAAATACCGCTGATCCGAAAATCCGACCATTGTGCTGATTTCAGTAACATTATGTGATGTGGCCGCAAGCAGTTGCGCTGCACGCTTAAG
>CADAFY010000221.1 GCA_902787255.1 uncultured Bacteroidia bacterium | reverse complement strand
GTAAGAAATCCGCATTCTTTATCCTACATTGGAGGTGACCTAAAGGAATCATCTTAGAGTTGTTTCAAAAATCGCACGAAACCAACAAAAACCTACAAAATCCAACAGAAAGAAACAAAAGAAATGAGGAATCAACAGCAATGAATTCATTTGACAGAGAGCGCCTGAGAATTCAGCGCGCCAAAATGCTCTACCCGCCCGGCACAAGAATCGTGCTTGGCGAGATGAGCGACCCCTACGCTCCCGTTCCGCCCGGAACGCGCGGCACGGTGAAGTTCATGACATGATCCCCATTGCGCCCGCCATGTATTCGGGTGCGCTGAACCTGTCGAAGCCCAAAGACCTGCACCGTATGGGTGAAACCAGAAAATGCAAGCTTTGGAACGGCAGTGAACTGTGGGTCTTCGGCGACCGCACCACGCCGGAAATGCGGGAGGAAATCCGCAGTTTTCAGGCGATCAACGGCGCGAATGCCAGAGTCAGATATGTGTCCGACGCGGAGCTGGAACGTTGACCGTGATGTGCTGCACACGTTTGTCCGGAGGAACATGGTCTATGAATCCGCCGATTACCACAACGCGGTGTTCGTCGGGTACGATAAGGACAACATTGCCCGACACGCTCACAAGCGCGGTTCATGCAGCCAAAGCAGCTTCAAAGGCAATGTGGACAGCAGCGATCCCGCTTTCAGCTTTCATTGGAACGGCAGCAGCGGTCAGATTTTTCTGTTTGAAGCGCCGATAGATATGCTGTCTTTTATTTCCATGCACAAGAATAACTGGCAGCAGCACAGCTACGCGGCAGCCTGTTCCGTCTCTGACCTTGTGCTTTTTCAATGCATGAAGGACAGCAATATCGACAAGGTGTACCTGTGCCTTGACAATGACGATGCGGGACAGTCCGCCAACAGGCGGATTGCCGCAAAGCTGGACGAACAAGGCGTTAATTATGAGATTCTTGTACCGAGATTTAAGGATTGGAATGAGGATTTGCAGGCAGCCAATAAGGATATACAGTCAGGTTTTGAACCCGAAGAAAGCGAGGAAGAACGATGGATGGCTCTGTCACTCTGATCATCGCGGGAATGTTAATGATCGGCATTCTCGGCGCTGTTTCCTATTTTTCAAACAATATGACGCTCAACAACATCAAGAGCAAGACTGTCGGCGACGGCCAGCACGGCACGGCTCGATGGGCTACGAGCAAGGAAATCATGCGTATCTATCAGCACGTTCCCTTCACGCCGCAGAAGTGGCGGGGTCAGGCGAAGGAAGGTCACGCCCCGACTGTGGGCGATAGCTTTTGAATAAAGATAAAATTTCCTCTGATAACTTGATAAATCTGCAACTTGCTTTTGTTTTAGGGGTTGAAGTATATGTGCCTGTATTGCTATTCCTATAATTAGTAAGAATGGGCTTAATATACACAAAGTCACTAAACTAATTACTATATCAAAAATCCTCTTAATAAGTCTCTGTCTTATAGACATAGTATTTCCACTGGGACATATACCCGTCCATGTAGCTGTCGTAGGGCTGTTCGGGGCCCAGATAGGTCGTCAGCGGCACAGCCACGCGGGTCTTGTGGTCGTTCTGGACGCCGTAGGAATAGTCGGCCTTGAGCTTCAGGACGTCCTTGATGATGTCCGCATTGAGGGTGAAGGTGGTATTGATCCGCTGCTCCTTCTCCTCCTGGTAGGTCCGGTTGTCGGCCAGGGCCATGAAACCGTTGCTTCCGGCCATCCGGCTGAACGTTCCGTCGGGATTGTAGGGCAGGGCCAGCGGCGTACCGAAGCGCTCCATGGCCTCATAGACGTTGCCGGTCGCACTGCCCACGCTGGACAGCGTCGGCTGGTGGTAGTTCTCGATGTAGAGCGAGGTGTTGTTCTCCAGGCTCAACCACGGCAGGATCTGGATCTTTCCCTTGCTGCGGAGGTTGTAGTTGTTGAAGGTCTCCTTGGCGATCTTGTAAATGGAATCCTGGCTGTAGAAACGGCCCGAAACCATCCAGGACAGCTTCTTGCTGGACCCCTGGACGGAGAGGTTGTGCGTGGTGGCCGTGTTGGCGTCCCTGTAGATGAGCTTGTACCAGTTCGTGTTGCCGTAATAGACATACTTTCCGGAATTGTCCATCCCGACCTGGTCGGTGTAACCGGCCTGGGCACGGCGGCCCAGTTCGGCCATATACTCCGGCGAGAAGTCCATGGCGCCGGCGATATCCTTCGGATAGGTGCCGGTCGTGCCGGGAACCCGGTCGTTGCCGAGGAAGTTCTCCACAAAGCACTGGGCCCAGGTATAGCCGTCGGTCACGAGCTCGTTTTCCCATTTCACGAGCCGCGACTTCACGGATACGGAGCCGTTGTAATTGACCTTGACCACGTCGTCCGCCGGGGCCTTGGTCGTCACGAGAATGACGCCGTAGGCACCCCGGGCGCCATAGACGGAAGCCGAGGCGGCGTCCTTCAGGACGGACACCGAGAGGATGTCGTCCGGATTGACGTTCGACAGGCTGCCTTCCACCCCGTCAATCAGCACGAGGGCGCTGCCGCCCTGTCCGATGCTGTGGGAGGACGACTCGGCGTTCGTTGCCGAGATACGGCTCTGGTAGGAGGTGTTGTTGCCCCGGATGTACACGTTGCCGCTGTGGGACGGTTTGCCGTCGGTCTGGCC
>CADAFY010000220.1 GCA_902787255.1 uncultured Bacteroidia bacterium | reverse complement strand
TTTTTTCTTTTTTGAGCGTTTGAAAGATGGACTCTGTGAGCAGGGCGATAAAATCGTCAACGTTGCGAGAAGAGTAGATGTCCAGATAATACAACTCAATAGAGGCTTTCTTGGTAGTTAAAGTGTCAAAAATATGATATATTAATCCGGTTTTCCCATATCTTCTAGGGGAAATTAACGCAATATTGGAGCCGTTTTCCAAGTATCTTACCATGTCTTCCGTTTCCTGCTTGCGGTCGCAGAAAAAGTCGTTAGGCGTTTGTGGCGTTAAGAAAAAAGGATTCATAGTTCACTATTTTTTGCAAAAATAGGAACTTTTTTTCATTTCACAAAATGCGAAACGCAAAATGTGAAATGGAAGAGCCGATTTTATTAGGCCTATTGCTCGTCGATGCCGATGGTTTTCTTGAAATGGTCCACTTTCGTTTCGAATTTGTTGATGCCGCGCAGGGCGACGAGGTAGGAGCAGCCGATGGTGATGATGCCGATGCCGATGAAGACGGAAAGGGTCGAGGCCGTGACATCGGGGTTCTTGAGGCCCAGGACACCCAGAACGGTGCCGCCAATGCCCAGCAGCAGGATACACCACCAGTGGGGGAAGCCGATTCTCTTGTAATCAAAGCTCTGAATGGCCGTGGTCGCGCTCTCGACGATCACCCACAAGGCAAAGATGATGGGGAGCGAAATGGCGACAAAAATCTTATTTCCCAGCAGAATGAAGCCCAGGATGATTTGCAGGATGGCAGAGAGGGCGCGGCTGGCGCTGTTGGGCAGGAAAGCCTGCGTGTAGAAGGTGAAAGCCAGCTTGATAATACCGGAAAGAAGGGTAAAAAGTCCGATGAGCCAGGCGGCTGCAAAAATGGTTTCGGTCGGACTGCAAATGCATAAGATTCCGAGAATGATGAACAGGATGCCTGCGAGCGCAAGCCAGATTTTCGTTGTTTTCATATCGTTTCAATTTTGTTTTGTTGTACAAATGTAGCGAAAATATTTGTATTTTTGCGCTGACAATATAATATAGTACCATCTTTATTGTATGAAAACTCTAAGACTCATCCTTCTTTTCGCTGGATTGTTGCTCAGCGTCACCCTTCTCGCTCAAGTGAAACCAGAATCCAAACCCAAAGTGAAAGCAGAAGATAAAGATTGGGCTCAATTCGACCGATATGCTGCCCAGAACGCCGCTCAACAGGGTGCTCCGCTTGCCGTCCTTTACGGCGATTCCATTACCGACAACTGGGCCAAGTTGGACGGCCAGTGGCTGACGGACCACAAATTCCTGGGCCGGGGAATCAGCGGCCAGACCACGTCCCAGATGCTCGTTCGTTTCCGTCAGGATGTCATCGAGCGTAATCCCCAGTATGTGGTGATTCTCGCCGGCATCAACGATATTGCCCGCAATACGGGCCGCATTTCTACGGTCAATACTTTCAAGAACATCGTTTCTATGGCCGAATTGGCCAAGTACAACAACATCAAGCCCGTCCTTTGTACCGTCCTGCCCGCCGACACCATTAACTGGCGGCCCAGCGTCGCAGACCCGCGCCCGAAGATTGATACGCTCAACACATTCCTTCGCGAATATTCCGCCGCTAACGATATCCCTTTTGTGGATTATTACAGCGCCCTCACTACGGACCAGGGTGCCCTCAATGAAGCTTATGCCAGCGATCCTGTACACCCCAATCTGGAAGGCTACAAGGTGATGGAGGCCGTTCTCCTGGAGCTGTTCGACAGACTGGGCGTAGCAACCGAACCCAAAGAATAGTTCTCATTCTCTCGAGCGTTGGGTGCGGCAGGGGCATATCAACTGGGGAATCGTTATTCCTACAAGTCCATATCGTATCTCCTTATATTTTATACTTGTTTGTTTTCTTTCACTCGTAGAGTTAAGAAAATCCATTGACCGCTGCAAAATTTAATGTGCCCCGCAGGCCCTCCCTCTCCCGGCCCTATTGTTGTCACCGGGAGGACGTGGTCTCTTTGTCCGTTCACAAAACACTTTTGGGAAAGTGAATTTTATGTTTTATTTCTCCATCACTTGCCAGGATGTTGCACAAGTTGAAAAAAACTAAAAATGTTGTAATTTTGCATCTTGTAGATGAAAAACCCTATAGTACGAGGAATATGAAGAAAATACCGGCTATGTTTTTGGGGGTACTCCTTTTGATTGCTTGCAAAAGCCATTGTGTCAATGTCGAACCCGCTCATTATGATACAATGACGGCTGTAAATCAAGTGTTAGAAGAACTCAAAGGCCGTGAGGTGGTCCTGTTTGTGGCGGACCAAGATGAGATTTCTCCTGCCGAAGTACCCTTCCCCGTAGTTTTCACCGGGATGGGAAAGATGCGGATGTTCAGCGGCCTGGTGAAATGGCACGAAACGCTGCCTGAAGGAAGCAATCCCGTTGTCCTTAACATCGGCAGCGCAGGGTCGGCCCAATATCCCATCGGCACTATCGTCAACTGTACGCGCATCTTCAACGGCGGCTGCGAGTTGGTGTATGATTGCATTGAACTTCCGGGCGATGGCGCCAGCGTCTTTTCCGGGGATTATTTTATGAGCACCCAGACCTTCAGCCCGGAGCAGGTGAAGGAGCTCTCGCAGCAGTACGACCTCTTTGATATGGAGGCCTACGCCGTGGCCCGGTTCTGCAAGATGTACGATATCCCG
>CADAFY010000219.1 GCA_902787255.1 uncultured Bacteroidia bacterium | reverse complement strand
CGGCGAGACATTCACGTCGACGCTGTAAGGCGGCACTTCAAGGGAAATGAAATAGGAAGGAATCGTTCCTTCGGGAATCATTCCTTCGTAGGCTTTGAGCACGGCTTTGGCCAGGTAGGCGCTGCGGAAATAACGGCCGTTGACAAAGAAAAACTGGCAGGCCTGGCCTTTGCGGGCCGATTCCGGCTTGCCCACGTAGCCGCTGAGCGTCACCACCGAGGTCTGGGTGGAAAGGTCGAGCAAATCTCCCGCAATCATTGAGGAGAATATATCTTTGATGCGCTGTTTGAGGCTGCTGACCGGCTGCAGCACAAAGACATCCTTTCCGTTGTGGCTCAAGGTAAACCCAATCTGGCAACGCGTCAACGCCACACGCTGGAACTCTTCGACGATGTGTTTGAACTCAATAGCGTCGCTCTTGAGATACTTGCGGCGGGCCGGCACATTGTAGAAAAGGTTGCGCACGGCAAAGTTGGAACCCTTGGGCGTCGCCACCTGGGAAATGCCCGTCTGCTTGGACGCGGCAAAAGTGATTTCACAGCCCGTCTCGTCTTCTTCCCGGCGGGTACGGAGGGTCACCTCCGAAATGGCCGCGATGCTGGCCAGGGCCTCTCCCCGGAAACCGAAGGTCAGAATCTTGTCCAAATCTTCCGCTTCCGAGATTTTGCTGGTCGCGTGCCGCTCGAAACAAAGCACGGCATCATCGGGAGACATTCCGCAACCATTGTCCACCACCCGGATCAGGGTTCGGCCCCCGTCCACGATGGCGACGTCAATCCGGTCGGCTCCGGCATCCACGGCATTTTCCATCAACTCCTTGACCACCGAGGCGGGACGTTGTACCACCTCGCCGGCCGCAATCATATTGGCCAGGTTGCCCGGAAGAATTTTAATGTGCATACGCTATAGAATCGCGTAAAATTTGACTATATACACGAGGACGATGACAAACAGTCCCATTCCCACCCATCCGATGAGTTTCTGGGCCGTAGTCGTCATATCCACCTTGCCGCGCTCCCGGCGCATATTGCGGCGGATGTAGTCACCCGGCTTGTGGGCTTCCTTGGCGTAGGTCCCGTCCACTTCGCCGAAAATCTCTTTGCGGCGCTCTTTCTCCGGGTCGTAATAACGCGGGGTGTAGTGGAATTTACGGTGTTGTTGCGTTCCGAAAAAGGAAGGAGTGAATTTCATATCGTTATCCTTTAAAAAACGTAGTTTCTGATATCATCGGCATTGATGGGCTGGTTTCCCAGAATCAGCAGGCGCTCCACGACATTGCGCAGTTCGCGGATATTGCCGGTCCAAGACTTGTCCGTCAGCATCTGCATCGCCTCCGGCGTAATGTCCTTGCGGGCCATACCGCTCTCCTGGCCTATCTGGTTGATAAAATGCTCCACCAGCAAGGGAATGTCGCTCTTGCGCTCATCCAAGGAAGGTACCTGAATGACTATGACGCTCAGACGATGGTAGAGGTCTTCGCGGAAAGTTCCCTTGGCAATCTCCGCCTTGAGGTCTTTGTTGGTTGCTGCGAGGACGCGCACATCCACTTCAATGTCTTTGTCGCTGCCCACGCGGGAGAGTTTCTTTTCCTGCAGCACCCGCAGCACTTTCGCTTGCGCGGCCAGGGACATATCTCCGATTTCGTCCAGGAAAAGGGTGCCGCCGTCGGCCTGCTCGAACTTGCCTTTGTGCTGTTTGATGGCGGAGGTAAACGAGCCCTTTTCGTGACCGAAGAGTTCGCTTTCGATCAATTCGGAAGGAATGGCGGCGCAGTTGACTTCAATGTAAGGCTTGGAAGCGCGCAGGCTCTGCTGGTGCAGGCTGCGGGCCACGAGTTCCTTACCCGTGCCGTTCTGTCCCGTAATCAATACCCGGGCATCGGTCGGAGCCACTTTTTCCACCATCTCGCGCAGGGCTTGCATCCCCGCCGACTCGCCCACCATATCGCCGCCGCTATACACTTTCTTCTTGAGGATTTTGGTCTCGCCCACCAGTTGCGTCTTGTCCAACGCATTTTTGATCGTAATCAGGATGCGATTGAGGTCCAGCGGTTTGGTCAGGAAGTCATAGGCCCCTTTGCGGATGCAATCCACCGCCGTATCGATGTCGCCGTGTCCGGTCATCATTACGACGGCCGTGTCGGGCACCTTCTCGTGCAACTGGGTGAGCAATTCCACCCCGTCCATCCCGGGCATTTTGATGTCGCAGAGCACCACCTGGAAATGGTCTCCGTCCACCATCTGCAGGGCCGTGGGAGCATCAGGAGCCGCTTCCACCTCGTACTCTTCGTCTTCAAGTATCTCTTTCAAGGAATTGCGGATGGCGCGTTCGTCATCCACAATCAATATTTTTCCATTGCTTGACATAACCTGCAAATATACGAGCAAGCCGAGAGAAAAGCAAATTTATTTGCTCTTCCGAGGCGAAAGTATGATTAATTTCTTACCTTTGTACGATTATGGAGCAAACGACAACAGAGCGGGCGTCCCTGTGGCGCATATTCACGGTTTTCGCCAAAATCGGAGCCTTCACCATCGGCGGAGGTTACGCGATGATTCCGCTCATCCAAGCGGAAATGTCCCGTCGCGGCTGGATTTCCGAAGACGAACTCCCCGACATCGTCGCCCTCTCGCAAAGTGCGCCCGGCATTATGGCCGTCAATATTTCCATTTTCGCCGGACACCGGCTG
>CADAFY010000218.1 GCA_902787255.1 uncultured Bacteroidia bacterium | reverse complement strand
AGACTTTTAGTTTTGCCGTCTCGCCGTCCTGTCCGGCATAGTGCCGGTTTGTTTGGAACTCATCCCTATGTCGACGGTCTCGCTGAAAATGCGGGACCGTCAGTGTTTCTGGCTGCGGCCGGCGAGAATGACGCCGCTGAGGATGGCCAGGCTGCCGAAAAGGGATTGGGCGCTCAGCTGCTCGCTCAAAATGAGGCTGGCGACAATCAAGGTGAAAATCGGATTCAGATAGATATAGTTGGTGGAGGTGACATTGCCGATTCGGGCCATCACGACGTGCCAGGAAAAGAAAGCGATGAGCGAGGCTACCAATCCGAGGAACAGCAGGTTGAGATAGATGACGGGCTGGCTCAGCAGGGCCGGTGAAAAGGAGGAAGCCGTGCCGCCCAGGAACGGAAGAACGGTAATGAGCCCGTAGAAAAATACTTTCCGGCTGATAAACAGGGCATTGTATTCCTTCGTCATTTCTCCCGCGAAAAGACTGTACAAAGCCCAGAGGATGGCGGCGGTAATGGCCAGAATATCGCCCCTGAGTGACCATTGCAGGCGCTCGCCGTCAAATACCACCAAGGCGATGCCTGTGAGTGCCAGCAGCGTACCCACTATCAGGGCTCTGCCCAAATGAACATCTTCCAGTCCGTCGCGGAAGCGTCCTCGCATCACTTGCCGGCCGATGAGGGTGAGGAGGGCGGTGAAAAGCGGAGCCGTGCAGACGAAAAACGATACGTTGGCCGCCTGCGTGTAAATCAGCGCCGAATTTTCAACCAGAAAATAGATGGAGCCGCCGCTGATGCCCAGAAAAAGACAGACGAGTTCATCTTTCCAACTCCGAGAGAACCATCTGATGTCATCCTTCCTTAGGATAGAAAAGAGGCAGATGCCCACATAAGACAGCAAGAAACGGATGGCAAAAATGGCGGCCGGATGCATACCTGCGACAATCAGCACTTTGGTGCTGACGAAGGTGGTGCCCCAGACCGCGGTCACGGCCAGGGCGAGCAAATGATATCCGATGGGTGCCTTGGTCACTCTCTCATTCAAAATTTTGCCAAAGATAGTGCTTTTTGCGTTTGCACACACGGATATTTTTTATAGAATCCTAAAAAATTTCACCTTGCTTCTATAGATTGAATAAAATGATGATACCGCTTAGGCCGATGTAGGCATAGACAATGTAGCGGAATATGTTGTTGGGAATAAATTGAAAAACGAGTTTCCCCAGAATGGCCCCGATAAGGACTCCGCCTACCCCATAGAGATAATCTATCGCTACGGTATGTGTGAAAAAGCCGTTGTAGGCGCGAACGAGGGTCATGATACCGTTCCCAATCAAGAAATAGGTCTGCGCCATGACCACATAATGTTCCTTGGATGGCTCAGATTGAATGAAATACAGTACTGCCGGAGGTCCTTGCATTCCGAAAAATCCTCCCATCAGTCCGCTCAGCGTACCCACGCACACTTGCACTCCCTTTGTTGTCCGGAGTTTGATTTTATTGCCGTAAAGGATAAAATAGAGACTGGTAATGATAAGCACGATGCCGAGTACCAGTTGCAGCGTCCTGTCTTCAATATGCACGAGGGCAAAGATGCAGAGAGTAGAAACGATAATAAAGGCCGTCAGAATGGTCCAAAGACGATTCCAAGTCACATATCGGCGCATTCGCACTACGACTATGGCTGATGTCGTCATCGCCAAAATGCCGGATAGGGTGACGGCCTCCCCGTAACTCGGAACGAAGAATGGTAGCATGGTCATAATGAAGATGCCAAACCCGAAGCCGACCGTTCTCTGAACGAAACTCGCGCCAATGCTCAGCAAGAAAATAGCAAGAACTACATGATTCATACTGCAAAAGTACTAAAAATATCGCGGAAATAGACTATATTTGCCTGTTCAAAATAATGATTATATGACCCTATTGGAATTATTGAATCGCGATGACCGTTTTGCGGCTGCCAACGGTGTGCAACTGACCTATATAGATGAAACGAGCGCGCAGGCGCGAATGGTCGTAGAGGAAAAGCATCTCAACGGCGGGGGAGTCTGCCAGGGCGGGGCGCTCTTTACCTTGGCCGACCTGGCCATCGCTGCGGCGATGAATGCATCCGGGGTGCTGACCTTTGGGGTGGAGAACACGATTACCTTTGTCCGTTCCGCTCGTTTGGGGGATATTTTGACCGCAACGGCCCGTATGACGCACAATCATAGAAAACTTCCTTTTTGCCAGGTCGACGACGCGACGGGGGAACTGACCGGAGCGCTCTCGGCCTATCTGGCCCATGCCGCAAACAGCCTGAAGGACTCGGACATCCAGTTTGAGGCGGTGCCTTACGCCACGACGCAGGCGGCACTTGACGCCTTGGCGGCAGGCGAGGTCGACTGCATATTTCCGGCTTATCTCAATACCTACAACGCCGACGAGATGGACTTCAGGCTGACCAGTCCCGCGATGAAGACAGAGATGAACGCGGTGAGGCGCATCTCGGACGGCCGGGAGCTCTCCACGGACAGCACGATCACCTTTGCCGTCACGGAAGGGGACCCGAATGTGGTGACCTTCATACAGGACCAGTTTCCTTTGTGCAGCGTGCAGCCGTATGAGGACGTAAAGAGATGTTTCGAAGCCGTCTCTTCCGGAGAGGCGGACTGTGTCCTCGTCAACAATTACAGAATCCCGGACGAAGAAGAGCTT
>CADAFY010000217.1 GCA_902787255.1 uncultured Bacteroidia bacterium | reverse complement strand
CGCCAGCAGGCCGACCAGGGCCTTGAACGCCGCCAGCAGCACGTTGGCGACGATGCCGACGACGCTGGTCCGAATGATTTCCGCGCTACGGTTCATGACGGATAATGCTTTGACTTTAATAAAGGCAAAGATAGCATTTTTTACTGGTTCCGAACAGACTGGAAGAGGTATAAGAGCGGGAAGATTTCCAGACGGCCGATCAACATCTCCACCATGCCAAATGCCTTGAGAACGGCCGGGAATGCGGCGTAATTCGACATGGAGCCCACCTCCCCAAAGCCGGGTCCCACATTTCCGATACAGGCGACCGAGGCCGTGACGCCCGTGGTGAAATCCAGGCCGAAAGCGATATTGACGGCCGCAAAGAGCACCACGACGAGCAGGTAGCAGAATATGTAGCCGTAGGCGTCATTCACCTGGTCGTCCGGGCGTATCCGCCCGTCGACGCGGACAAAATGAATGGCGTGGGGCGAAACGGTCTGGGTCACCTTCCGGTGGATACCTTTGGTGGCCAGGATCACCCGGTCTATCTTGATGCCGCCCGAGGTGGAACCGGAGCAGCCGCAAATCAACGAACATACGATCAGCACCGCCACACTGAGCGGCGGCCAAAGCGTGGTGTCTTCCGTGGCGAAACCCGTGGTAGTAGAGATGGACACGACCTGGAATGCCGCATCCCGAAAGGCCGACCAGAATGAAGACTCGATTCCCTTGGACAGCAGATCCACCGTCACAATCGCAATGGCGACACCCACCAGCGAAAGAAAGACCTTGATGGTCTCGGATTTCCAGATATATCGGGGACGTCCCCTCAGCAGGGCCAGGAACAGGATACCGAAATGAACGCCGGCAGCGAGCATGGCAACGGTCAGGACGACTTCCGAGGCCGGATTGGCATAGAAAGCGATGCTGGTGTTCCTGGTACAGAACCCACAGGTGCTGCATGCGGACATCGCATTGGTAGCGGCATCAAACCAGCCCATACCGGTCATCTTCAGCGAAAAAAAGGTCACAAGCGTCAGCGCAACGTAGGTAATCAGCATCTTGTTGGCGAAACTGCCCGTGCGCTCCCCCGAGAAGGGTTCCCGGGCCATGGCGGAGATCTCGGCGCCGGACAGCGTCGACTTGTCCGAGCCGACCGCCACCATGGAAAAGAGCGTAACAATGCCAACGCCGCCCACCCAGGCCGTGGAAATGCGCCAGAACTGCAACCCGCGCGGGAGCGCTTCAATATCGTTCAGGATGGATGCACCGGTGGTCGTAAAACCCGAGACACTCTCAAAGATCGCGTTGATGGGAGTAAACTCCCGTCCATAGAATAGGAAAGGGAGCATGCCGAAAAGGCACGCCATCACCCAGGCTCCGACCACGATGCAGTTTCCCTCCCGGAACGTAAGTTTGTGATACCCCTTCCGGACAAAGATCAACGGATAGGTGCCGACAAGGATGGTCAGGATGGTCGCGTGCAACAAAGGCATCCGGCTCTCGTCGCCAGGCGTCAGGCATGCGACAAAAGCGGACACGGCCATCAAAGCAGCCACAGACAGCAGCGAGATGCCGATAAACCAGATAATAACTTTCCAATTCATGCCTTTCGTCATTTTGACGGGGCAAAGATATTTCCACAAAAGCCATTTATCAATATGATTATTTTTATATTTGCATTGATAAAATCAATAAGCAAAGAGCGGTATGACACTGCAGCAATTGCGATATATCGTTGCCATAGACGATTACAGGCATTTCGGCAAGGCTGCCGAAGCCTGCGGCCTGACCCAGTCAACCCTGAGCCTGATGGTCAAAAAACTGGAGGACGAACTGGACGTGCGCATCTTCGACCGGGAAGCCCACCCGGTCACGCCGACGGAGATCGGTAGGAAAATCATCGACCGGGCAAAGGTCGTCCTGTACAATGCAGAGCAGATTTCCGAGCTCACCCGCACGGAAAAGGACCTTTTGTCCGGATCGCTTCGCATTGCACTCATTTCGACGGTCGCGTCCGTTTTGGTCCCGGGGCTATTCAAAAACATCAGCACGCAATATCCCGCCCTCTCCTTGCAGACGGAGGAGATGCTCACCAGTACCGTCAAAGAGAAATTGCGGAAGGCCGAAGTGGACATGGGAATCCTGGCCGGCCCGGTCAACGAAGCGGACCTGCTGGAGATTCCGCTCTATCACGAGCGGTTCCTGGCCTATGTGTCGCCGGGCAACCCGGCCTACGCGCAGGATTGCATCCGATACGAGACCATTTTCAAACAGCCCGTCTGGATCATCCGGGACGGGCTTCGGCAATGGGACCCCACCGAGCTGGGCCGGGGCGAGAAGGTCACCTACGAGCGATTCTTCGAAGGCGGACGCGTCGGAACGCTGATCCAGGTCGTGAACGACAACGGCGGCATGACCATTATCCCGGAGACGCACAGCAACCTGATCATGTTCAGCCAGCAGCAGTGTCTCCGTCCGATCGTGGACCCCGTCCCCAGCAGGACCATCTCGCTGGTCGTCCGGGCCGACTACATCCACGAAGCCAAGCTGAACGCTGTAGTCGATGCGGTCAAGCGCATCATCCCCGGCGTCCTGCTCGACAACGTGATCCGCAAGGGGCACCTGACGCTATAGCCTGGCGGCGCTCCTCATTTCTAATGATTGTGGCGAGCGCTACTTCACCGGCTGGCCCAGCTCGGAGGCCTCGGCGTCGGAGGCGTCCAG
>CADAFY010000216.1 GCA_902787255.1 uncultured Bacteroidia bacterium | reverse complement strand
GCCGGAACGAACGGGCCGATGGCCTGCTGCCAGTATGCCAAGGTGGACGGAGTTGTCAAGCATGGTCCTACGGAGACGAGCGAATGGATCGCCAACTGCGCGCTGACCATCGACGGCGATGTCGTGAATATCGTGAAGGTGGCCGACAATTATGCCGCCAAGCGGCTTACCAACTCCACGGTGGGCTGCGCCGGACCGCTGCTGGTCTGGAACGGTGTGATCCAGAATGCGACGGCCGCCTGGCTGGCCAAGGATACGGATAAGTGGCTTACCACGACGCATCCCCGTACCGCCATAGGTCTCTCCAAAGACGGCAAAACCATCGTCCAGGTGGCCGTGGACGGTCGCTGGACCAGCAGCAATACGGACAAGCGGGCTATCGGTATGTCCACCGACCTCCTCGCCAAGCTGATGCGAGGGCTCGGCTGCTACAAGGCAATGAACTTCGACGGTGGCGGCGGGACCCAGATGTGGGTCTATGGCCACGGCGATATCCACCATATCGTGAATCATCCCCATAATTCCTGGCCGGTATACGGGACGGAGCCCGAGCTTTATTATTGGATAAAAGACAACGAAGTGGCCCGCCGTACCACCGGTAACGCGGTATATGTCCGCAGTGACTTGAAGTAATTGTTTTTTTCGGAAGGAATCCGTATCTTTGCAATTCCTTTAAGGATGGTCCCGTAGCTCAGTTGGATAGAGCAACAGCCTTCTAAGCTGTGGGTCCCGCGTTCGAGTCGCGGCGGGATCACATTTTTCAGGCCTCAGGTATATCCCTGGGGTCTGTTGTGTTTTTTCTTGTATCCCTTTTTGTAGCCCCGTGTAAGTGATCTATTTTTTCCTTCAGTTTTTGGTTTTGCTCATATATCTCCTTAAAATACAAGTGTGTCGGCTCTCTCCTTCCAGCGTCTCGCCCCGGAATTCATAGATCTGGCGCTTCTGCACTCGCTTGGTAATCAACTGTTCCGGTAGTCGCTGGGCGTCATGCCGGCGTGCGCCTTGAAGAATTTGTAAAATACGCTCTGGTTGGGGAAGTTCAGTCGATAGACGATCTCTTTGATGGGAATTTCCGAATACCGGAGCATATTTTTTGCCTCCGTGATGACGAAGGAGTCGATCCAGTCGGGAGCGCTGCGGCCGCTGACCTGTTTGATGAGCTTCGACAGGTATTTCGGCGTGAGACACAGTTTGTCGGCATAGAAAGCCATTCCCCGTTCGGACGTATGGTGCTGTGCCACCAGGGCAAGGAAGCGTTCGAAGAGAATCTGCGCCCGCGCCGTCCCCGGGACCGGCGTCACGCCCTTGGCGGAGGAAATGCCCCTCAGCCATACATCGCCTGCCATATAGGCCAGGGAAGAGAGGAGCGTCCCGACGACATTTTTCTTGTCCTGGATCGGGGAGGCGATCACCTTGCGGCACAAGGTGATATAATCCATCGCCAGGTCGATCTGCTGTCCGTTCAGCTGGAGGCAGGGACGGGCGATGAATTTGAGGCTGTCCTCAAAAATCCGGCTGAAGTCCACCCGCATCCCTGTAATGAATTCCTGCGACATTCCGACGCAGATGAAATGGAGTCCGTCCAGGTTTTGGATGGAGTCCACATCGACGCGGAGGATGGTCCCGGGGATACTGAGTGCCATGCTCTGGGGACGGATGGTATAGGTCTGGAGATTGAGATCGACATCGAACTCGCCGCTGATGCAGTAGAACAGGAGCAGTCCTTCGAAGCGGATGGGGTGCTTCAGGACATCAAGGACAAGGTGGCTGCTTCCCAGGGCGCTGCCGTTGTCCTCAACGATAAAGAAATCATCTCCGATATTGGTTTCCAGGAGGAAGGGGAATGCTTTCTTAAGCTGCGGTATGCTGACGGTGAAAATGGGATCCATAGCTATGGGTTTTATTCTCGGCAAAGATAGGAAAATTATTCTAAATTTCGCTTGATTCGACCTTTTTATTATTATATTCCCTTATTATTCAACTTTAGGATAAATTTTGGCAAACCTTTTGATGGGTTTCTGCCCCGGAATAATAAGTGGAAAATATGACAAGAAAATTGACAATTCCGGTCTTGGTCCTGTTGCTTGCGGCAGATATTGTCCAGGCGCAGCAGGTCCTGACGCTCGATGACTGCCGCGAAATGGCCGTCAACGGGAATAAGACCCTCTCCGAGGCCCGGACCAAAGTGGAAATGGCCGGTTATGACCGCAAGATTGCCCTGGCCTATTGTTTCCCGGAGATCAGCGCCAAGGGCGCATACGTGTACAATAACCGGAATCTGAGTCTTATCAGCCAGGACGCATCGGATGCCCTGACGGGGACAGGGACGAAGGTGCAGGATGCCTTGCAGGGACGTCTGAAGGAGATTCTCTCCGATCCTTCCGTTGCGGCGGCCCTTGAGTCGAGCGCCGAGCTTCAGCAGTTTGTCTCGACCCTGCAAGGAACTGACATCGCGACTCCGATCAATGCCGTCGGCTCCGAGATCAACGACCTTTTTACCCTCGACATCGAACAGGTGATGGGGGCGGCAGTCATTGCGAAGCAACCGGTCTTCGTCGGCGGCAAGATAGCGGCATCCGTCCGGATGGCGGATCTTGCAGAGCAACTCGCGATGAATCAATACGATATGAGCTATGCCGGTATTGTCTATGATGTGGACAATGCCTACTGGCAGATTGTCAGCGTGGCCGCCAAAAAGAAATTGGCGGAGT
>CADAFY010000215.1 GCA_902787255.1 uncultured Bacteroidia bacterium | reverse complement strand
CAGCGGCTTTGCTTTCTTCCGGGACCACTTTCACGACGGAAATGATGCGGATGGGCTCCAGCGGGCAGTCGCGAAAATTGGTCTCGACGGCGGCAATCTTGTCAATAACATCAAATCCCTCTACGGTCTGGCCGAAGACGGTATATTGTCCGTCCAGTTGAGCGCAGTTTCTTTCATCTTGCACAATGTAGAACTGAGAGCCGGAAGAGGCCTTGCTCGGGTTTACGAAGTCACCTTTCCGCGCGGCGGCGAGAGCGCCCTTCAAGTGGCGGTATTCCGGGACGAATTCAGCGGGGACCGTGTAGTCCGGACCACCGGTGCCATACAGGTCGGCATTGGCCGGGTCTTTGGTCAAGGGGTCACCGGCCTGAATCATAAAGCCGTTGATGACACGGTGGAAAAGGATGTCATTGTAGAATCCTTCGGCCGCGAGTTTTTCAAAATTCTGTTTGTGCTTGGGGGTTTGGGCATATAGTTTGACGCGAATCGTGCCCATCGTCGTGTTGATGTCGTACAGGGGTTCCATAAGAGTTTCTGTATTGGTTTTTTGCTGAGTCGTTTGATGGGAGCAGGTGCAGGCGTCGATGCAAACGGCGACCAGCGCCAGCGTCAGGAAATAAGCAATCTTTTTCATTTTTCAATCAATGTTTTCATCGCGTTGTCGTAACGGAGGCGAATCTGGTAGCCGGCGGCCTGGTAGTAATAGCGGACAGCCAGTTCTTCTTCGATAAACGGAATGAGTTCTTCTTTTTTGAGCCGGATAAATTGCTCTTTATCCATTTTTACGGCCTTTTCGAGGGCGTCTAGTTCTGCGGTGGCCGTTTCGAGCATCCCATCCTTTTTCAGCGCTTCGCGCATCTGGTCAAGCAGGGCGCTGGCAGAGGAACGGTAGTCAAATTTCTTTTCTTTGGCAAATTGAACGAAATCTTCGTAGTCTTCATCGTTGAAGTGGAATTTATCCAGGCGGGGAAGTTTCTCGTGCGTGCGAACATAATACATCACATAGTCATCGACCACACCGCTTCGGACCATTGAATATACCAGGCGGCTGTATTCGGGCTCAGGGAGTTCAACATCCGGGGTGATGCCGCCGCCGTCCCGCACCGGCCGTCCTTTCGCGGTGTAGAAAATGTGCGTGAGCGAATCGGGAATCTGTCCTACGCTGCCGTCCTCGTTGCGGTGCGAATAATCGATGGCCTGCACGCAGCGGCCGCTCGGGGTGTAGTATTTGGCGACGGTGACTTTGAGTTGGCCGTTGTAGGCGACGGGCATCACGTGTTGCACCAGTCCCTTGCCGAAGGAACGTTTGCCGGCGATGGTCGCGCGGTCCAGGTCCTGCAGGGCGCCGGAGACGATTTCGGAAGCGGAAGCGCTGCCGGAGTCAATGAGTACCGTGATGGGCAGTTGGGTGTCAATCGGGTCGAACATCGTCCGGTATTCGGCGGCATCGTCATCTCCATAGGCTTTGGCCGTCACGACCAGGGACTTCTTGGGGACGAAAAGGGAAACGATGTCCACGGCTTCGTTGAGCAGGCCGCCCCCGTTGCCCCGCAGGTCATACACCAGGTGCTTCATCCCCTTTTTCTTAAGAGCGAGGACTTGTTTCTTGAGCTCCTGCGCCACGCCCGAGGTGAATCCCGTCTGGACGATATAGCCTGTCGTATCGTTGTACATACCGGCGTAGGGAATGTCGGGCAGGTGAATTTTCTCGCGAACGACCGTGATGTTGACAATCTTGTTGGAGCGGACCTTTTTGACCTTGAACACCACCCGGGTGCCCGGCTGTCCTTTCATCCGGTCGGTGGATTCCTTGGCGGTCAGGGGCAGGACGGGAAATCCGTCCACTTCTATAATCTCATCGCCGCATTGCAGCCCGGCACGGGCGGAAGGCGAACCTTCATACGGTTCGTTGATGATGACATTTTCTCCCGGAACTTTGTGAATGATGGCGCCGATGCCCCCATAGGAGTGGGAAATCATCAGTTCGAAATCCGCATTGTCCTCTTCGGGAACATAAATGGTGTAGGGGTCCAGTTGCTCCAGCATTGCGGTGATGCCCGCTTTAATCATCCGTTCCGTGGGAATGGTGTCCACATAGGAGGAGTAGAGGTTCCGGAGGATGGAATGTTCGATTTCAATCCATTTCCCCAGTTCGAAACTGCGGCTTTCCGCCGCCGCGTTCATCCCGCTTGCCAGGCACAGCGTCAACAATAATCCTAAAATCCGTTTCATATCGGTATGGGTCCTTTCAATTAGAATCGTAAAGATACGCAAATTTTGGAAAAATTGAGGAGTCCCATCGTATTTTGTGGCAGAATTGCACAAAAAATTTTGCGTATTGAAAAAAGTCGCTTATCTTTGCAGTCCCCCCAATCGCGGAAGTGGCGAAATGGTAGACGCGCTACTTTGAGGGGGTAGTGGGAGTTTTTCCTGTGCGAGTTCGAGTCTCGCCTTCCGCACCGAGAGGTTGACCAAAAAGTTTTGGCCAACCTTTTTTGATGCTTTAACCCCCTGTCTTTCGGACATCCCTCATAGGAATGCCGCCTTCGCTTTGCTTTCGGCGGGCGGCTCCGCTGCTTCGACTTTATTCAAAAGTCTCGCTGACGCTCCATCGCGACGTGTTCGTCAAACGATGTTGTTGCGCGCCCCCAGCCGGAGAGACCTGTAAAGCCTATCCGTCACGCGATACCCCTTCGCAAAGCCCCATTGCGTGATGAAGTGCTGTTCTAAGGGGCTGCAGAGCATCCCTCATAACAACATCGTTTGAGGAAAACTAGTTCTTTAGTTACAACAACCAGAAAGTATCAATGTGAGCAGGATTGACAAAAGCGCCAATCCGATAGAATAGACACCCAAGCGCATTGAAATCCGCGTCGCGTGGAATGGATGATTCCAGAAATAGCAGAAAGAACAACTATATCTTTTGAATTCGGAGACTCTGGAATATATGTTACCCAGAAGGAGTGATTCCTTGCGTTTTTCAGGACACACGGGCACAATAAAATTAGTTTATTTTATAAACTTTTCTTAACTTCGCGAAAATTTTGTAATTGGTAAAGAATATGAAAAGTTTGAAATCCATTTTCTTGCGTCCCGGAGCGAGTTTTCCCTCCTTGCTGGGCATTCTTTTGTTGATTGCAGCCTGCAACAACACCTCGGAGTGTAAAAACGACGGTCTTAGCTACCGCACCTGTTCCAACAGGCTGGTCTGCCAGAATTCACCGCAGCAAATCGCTGCGGACGGAACGGCAACCCTGACTTTCTATGCTTATTGGGATTGGGAGGCTGTCTCGGAAGGCGAGATTGGCAATGGTCCCGACAGAGGCTTACCAGTGACATTTACCTGTTCGAACGGTACTTGTACGGCAAGCGCTGAGACGGAATTTGACGGCACGGTCATCTGCACTTTCAAGACCGATGACCCGCAAAACTTCAAAGGTGCTACCGTCACGGCCAAAGCCCAGCAGTTTTTCCGTTCGGCAGACGGCAGGTACGATGAAGGAGGGGTCACACTGGTCGCCGTGGGTGTCATTCAGGGTCTCAACGGCGAAACGCCCGATCCTGGGGAACAAAATATAATGAAAGCCTATAATTTGAACGACAATACGGTCGTTGTTCAGAAGAAGGGCGGCGAGCCGGAGACTTTTTCTTACCGGCAAGATTTGTCCCAATGGAGCAAGGATAAGGATGGCAATATCCATGTCTATATGGATCAGTCTGAGGATAGTGCCCAGGGCATGGCGTGGGCTGCGTTCCCGACCTCTACTATTGGAACAAATACGGTGATTACTAAAGATTTCCTTCGTAACAATCCGCTCAGCAAGATGGGATTTGAACGTTATGTCGCCGGCATCAATGGCAGCGCTCATGGCGGGACTGACGATACCGGCAATATCAAGACGGACGGCAGTTCTTCCTTCTGGATTGTGGAAGGCACGCCTACCAAAGGGGATTGGCACGGAACCTATGTCTTTATGTTCTACATTGTGATTCAGGACGGTACCTTCAATAACGAAACGCATCAGTGGGAGTATAACGGTGATGAGTATATCGTGTACGGCAAGGGTATCATCGAAGAGTATATTCCCCATGTCACTTCTTTTGAACTGAAAACGGAAAGTGACTTTATCAAGCCGGGAGAGTCTGTCAAGGTGTTGAAGGAGTGGCATTATGATGAAGAGGCCGTATGGGATTGGAACGATGTGCAACTGGTTGCCTCGGCTACGGAGTATGATGCTGCCAGAAATGGTCAGGACGAGGGCTACCTCAGTTGGGATGCTTCTAAGCAGACCCTGACTGGCCTCAAGGCTTATCACAATACCTATCCCTTGTATGTAAAATTTGCGCTCAAGAGCAATCCGTCAGTATTTCGTATCATGACTACCCTGTGTGTAGGTGAGGGCTGGCCCTATACCTCCTTTACCGTCAGCCCGGATTTTCAACAGGTATCCAAAGACAACTCGGGCGCGGACTTTAGAGTTACTTGGGAGCCTTCTTCTGTGACCACCTGGGATCCGGCTGCCATCGAGATTGCCCCTTCTTCCAATCAAAATAACAATTTCTACTATATAGGAAACAAGAATTATGGCACTTATGGTTCCCTCTATCTGTGGAATTCCACTCCGGTTCTGGGAACGGAAACGCTGACTTTCCGTCTCAAAAGCGATCATAGCGTCACGTCTTCGATGCAGTTCAGGGTGGTGAACAGGGTGTTGTACTCATTTGCCATTACTTATCTGCACAATAACTCCTATATTGTTTCGGAAAATGGCGCTCCCAATGGCAGATGCAACTATCCGATGGGGCTTTCCCTCGGCGTGATTACAGATCCGGTGGATGCAGACTGGAACTGGTCGGATGTGGAGTTGGCGGATGGTTATGACAGGAATTTTACTTTCAACCCGATTCCCGATGCACAGGGACATACGAAATTGTTCCTCAAGCCCGAAGCGGCTGCCGGCGAGACTATTTCTGGTGTGCAAGTGAAGTTCCGTCTCAAGTGGGATCACAACAAGAGCTCGATCATCTATGTAGACCACAACTAAGTCTCCGGCCGCATAGCGGATTTGTCCGGAATCC
>CADAFY010000214.1 GCA_902787255.1 uncultured Bacteroidia bacterium | reverse complement strand
GGGCCGGGTGCTGGAGGCGCTCTATGCCCTCAATCCCCAGTTGCAGGTCATTCTTTGCACCCTTGAGGGTACCGCCGAAGCAGATTATACCTTTACCGCAGAGGGTTGCACCCCATCCGACGCTTTCCGCGACCATCCCTTGACGGAGTATTTGAAGAAGTTGTTCTAGGCATTTCCCCAGATGGCGGGGGATTACTTTTCTTTTAGACGAATCTCGTACAGGCGGGGCCAGTATTTCCCGGTGAGGAAGATGCGCTGCCCGTCACAGGCGATGCCGTTGAGCACATCGGTATCTCTCGTTCTGAGGGAACGGGGCAGCAGGCCCCGGCAGTCCACTTTGCCTTCCACCTTTCCATTGTCGGGATTGATGATGACGATGTAGTCTTCTTGATAGACATTGGCCCAGATTTTCCCGTCAATCCATTCCAGCTCGTTGAGGTAGAGAACCGGTTTCTCATCCATAGTAACCTCGATTTTTCGGAGCAGTTTGAACTGTTTGTCGAAGAAATACAGTCGGGAGGATCCGTCCGAGGCGATGAGTTGTTTGCCGTCCGTGGTGAGGCCCCAGCCTTGGCGGGGATAGCGGTGGGCGCGCTTGAATTCGAGGGTGGCGGCGTCATAGACGAAGACGACGGCTTCGCGCCAGGTCAGGATGAAGAGTTCCCCGTCCAGTACGCAACTGCCTTCGATGAAATACTTGCTTTCAAAGTCTAGTTTCCTTTCGCAACTGCCGCTTTCCAGATTGATATTTTTCCGGAAAGAGGAGTGCCCGTATACGCCCGTGCTTTCTTGTATTTTTCCGTCCTGGAAGAACAGGCCTTGCGTATAGGCTTCCGTGTCGTGCGGATACTCGTTGATGACTTCCAACTTGTACTGCTGCACCCCGGCCGGCAAACCTGCCGTCGGGTTTGCTGTGCGATTTTGCATAGCTTGTGATTTTTGCAGACGCGATATGATACTCGTAATTTTCACGAGTGCAAAGATACGAATTAATCGCGAAATGGGTGGGGATGTCAACGGGAAACGGTTGAAATAGGGAAGTGGGAGCAGACGGATTCGAACCGCCGACCCTCTGCTTGTAAGGCAGATGCTCTAAACCGACTGAGCTATGCTCCCAAACTTGTCAATGTCCGGACTTCTCGCGCTTGAACCCCCTTATCTTGCAGGCCCTTCGCCTTTCGGCCCTCTTGCTTTCCTGTCCGAAAACGGCTGCAAAGATAGGCAAAAATTTAGAAATCCAAAAATTATGTCGCAATACGCTGTAGGCACTCGAAAAATTTGCTTGTACAAAATTTTGTACATATATTTGTGCGATTAAATATTCGAGATGATGATTACAACGACGATTTCAGATTTTAGAAAGAGCATCAAACTGTATGTGGATGAGGTGATTTCCAGCAATGAACCGGTCTTAATCAATCGAGGGCGGAATGGTGCTGTGCTTGTTTCTTTGGATGAGTATAATGTTTTGGCAAAAACGGCGTCTGTGTTACAAGCGGAGGTGGGGCGCGATGTGGTACAGGCTGCTCAGAAGAACGAATTTGTTGAGGTTGATATTGATTCCTTATGAAATTGCTGTTTACCCCTGAAGCACTGGCTGCGTTTGGTGCATTGAAAGAGCGAGCCCCTAAAGACGCAGAAGTTCTTCGTTCATTATTGAAAGAAATTCTTTCGAATTCTGACAGCAAAATCGGACATCCTATGCCTTTGACGGGTGCGTTATCCGGTTTGTGGAGCCGGGATTACGGGGCTTTTCAGCAGATTGTGTACTCCATCTCAGAGGAGGAACTGAAGGTCTTTGCCATTGGGGGTTCCTTCGTGCAAGATGCCGTCCAGACGCATACCGTTGAACAGAAGCAGTATTCCGAAGATGAATATCGCGCGGTTCTGGCCCAAATGGAAGCGAACCGTGGCAAAGGGAATAATCCGAAAGTGGGAATATTCTGGTATAATGTAGGTCGGGACGAATTGTTCGGTGTCGTTTCTCACCCGTTAAGTGATTATACCCGCGCCAATGCCTCGGAAGGGAGAATTACCTGTTCCGAATTGCACGAGGATGTTTGGAAAAAAGAGTTTTATCGTCAACGGTTTAAAAATGACGGCGTGGGGCCATATATTGGACAATATCAGGATAAGCCTCGCGGGCGTGTCTTTTATCATATAGAGGATGATACTTTTGAAGTCGCTGCTGGAAAGTGGCTGCAGGAATATCCTCATGTGTATGATATGATTTTGCAGGAATTTGATCTTCCGGCAGAGAAAACATCTGCAAGGTATGCCATTCATTGGGATATAGGACATTCTTGGCGTTGATGCCTTTGTGCTTCTTGGGTTCTCACGCGGTGGAAGCCTCAGTTTTGCGGACCGTCGCTTTGCGACCCCTCCCACTTCGTGAGTCCCTCCCTCTTATGGTGCCGAGGGTGGCACAGGTCCGCAACTTCAGAGGCATCCCTCCGCTTCCGCAGGCCCTCGCGCCGGCTTTTTCAACTTTTGGGGCATTGTCATAGATGAGGCGTGTGTCGGTTGAACTTTTTTCTTTAAATTTGCAAGTTGTGTTGAACTATTGCAATCTTGGTCGATATTTTAGTTGAAATGAAGATATTGAGTCGAACTGTCAAGGAGTTTTTTATCCTTGTCGCTCTGTTCCTCACCCAGTCGCTGATGGCACAGGTGGAGATGTCCATCACGGGGGGCTTGACGCTTAGACCCGGTGATGCGGATGCTGTGAGTTATTACCGTCAGACGGACAGCAATGACAAGGTCTGCGCCCTCATCAAGGTAAAACCCTCCAATCCGATTGACGCGACGTTGGTGCTGCAGACTGGTGGAGGCCTCGCGCCCGCCCCTCCGCCCGAGGGAGCAACCAACAAGCAGGCGGACGGCAGTTGGTGGTACTGGCTATCTCCTTACACGCGCAACATTTTCTTCACCGCCATAGGCTATACCGAGACGGCCCCGCTCGGCGTGCGTCTGGAAGCGGGAAAAGTCTATGAACTGAAACTGACGGTGGGCGCGGCCAAGAAAACCATCAACACTTTTGTTCTTGAAGAGTCCGTCTTGAAACTCAACATCACGCCCAAGGAGTGCGTGGTAAGTTACGGCAAGGACGACAACTTCGATATGGGCGTGAGGATGATTTCCGACGGCTATTTCGAGGAGGTGCTTGCTTTCGGAACCTATAAGGTCAAGGTGGAGAACCCCTATTATGAGACCTATGTCGGGATCCACAAAGTTGACGGCAGAACAGAAGACGAATCCATTTCGCTGACCCCCTCGTTTGGATTTCTTAGTATCAATAGCAGTCCGTCCGGTGCGGATGTCTATCTGGACGGCTCTGTGAAGTCCGTCGGAAACACCCCCATTACAACGGATAAACTGACCAAAGGAAAGCATACGGTCCGACTCTTCAAGGAGAACTTTTACGGCTCCCAGATGGAGGTTGAGGTGAAGCCGGACGGCTCGGTGCAAAGCGTCCCGACAATCTCGTTGAAGCCCCAGTTCGGGACGGTGACCTGCGTATGCGAGGATGCGGATGCGACGCTGACCGTCACGGATGCCGCCGGAAGGGTCGTGGGACAAGGGAAAAGCGGTATGCGACTGGAACT
>CADAFY010000213.1 GCA_902787255.1 uncultured Bacteroidia bacterium | reverse complement strand
GCGCGAGGCAAAGCGCCAGACCCGGGGCGACGGCGTCCAGAAGTTCCCCGGCCGTCGGCGCAAGATGATTACTTTCCTCAATGATGTCCCGATGCTCAATCCCGATATCATCACGGGTATTTCCCTGTTCATCCTGTTCGTGGCGCTGGGCATTACCCAGGGCTATGTGACGGTCGTGCTGGCGCACATCAGTTTCTGCACCCCGTATGTGGTGCTGAGCGTGATGCCGAAACTCCGCCAGATGAAGGAAAATACCTACGAAGCGGCGCTGGACCTGGGTGCGACCCCGTTCCAGGCCCTCAGGAAGGTGATTCTGCCCCAGATTCGGCCGGGGATGATTTCCGGGCTCATCCTCTCTTTCACCCTGTCCATCGACGATTTTGCCGTCACCCTGTTCACCAAGGGCAATCAGGGACTGGAGACGCTGTCCACCTACATCTATGCCGACGCGCGCAAAGGGGGACTGACCCCCGAACTGCGTCCCCTGATGACGGTCATTTTCCTGGTCGTGCTGGTGCTTTTGTTGATTATCAATTTGAGAAGTTTTAAAAAGAATAAATAATGAAGAAAATTATTTTTGTGGTAGCGGGGCTGGTGATGTCCCTGAGCCTGTGCTTTTCTCAGAGCAGAGAAAACATCCTGAAGGTCTATAACTGGGCCGATTACATTGATGAAGAACTCATCGGGGAGTTTGAACAGTGGTACGAGGCGCAGACCGGCAAGCCCGTCAAAATCGTGTATCAACTCTTTGACATCAATGAGATTATGCTCTCAAAAATTGAGCGCGGTCACGAAGACTTCGATGTCGTTTGCCCCTCTGACTACATCATCGAGCGTATGCTCCGTGCCGACTTGCTCCTGCCCATCGACAAGAACTTCCCCGACAGCATCAACTGGATGGGCAATCTTTCCCCTTATATCGTAGAGCAGTTCAACAAGGTGGACGGCTATGGCAAAAACGCCAACGACTATGCCGTCGGCTATATGTGGGGCACCACCGGTTACCTCTACAACACCAAGTATGTGACTGAAGAAGAAGTCTCCACCTGGAACGCCCTCGCCAACCCTAAATTCGCCGGCAAAATTTTCGTAAAAGATGCCTTCCGCGATGTCTATTGCCCCATTCTGATTTACCTCAAGCAAGATGAACTCAAGAACGGCACCGTCACCCTCGACTCCCTGATGTACGACTCCTCCGACGCCTCCATCGCCCTGGTCGAAAAATACCTCAAGAGCGTCAGCGGCAACATTTCCGGCTGGGAAGCCGACTTCGGCAAAGAGCAGATGACCAAAGAAAAAGCCTGGCTCAACTTCACCTGGAGCGGCGATGCCGCCTGGGCGATGGAGGAGGCTGAAGCCGTCGGCGTCAGCCTGGACTACCGCGTCCCCGACGAAGGCAGCAACGTCTGGTTTGACGGCTGGGTCATCCCCAAATACGCCAAGAACGTCGAAGCCGCCCGCTACTTCATCGACTTTATGTGCAAGCCCGAAAACGCCATCCGCAATATGGAAGCCATCGGCTACGTCAGCGCCATCGGCGGCCAGCAAATCCTTGACTCACAAGTCGATGCCGAATCCTTCGAGCCCCTCGACGCCAGTTACTTCTTCGGACCCGACGCCACCGCCGTCCCCGTCAACCCCGTCTTCTATCCCGACTACTCCACGATTCAGCGCTGCGCGATGATGCACGACAGCGGCGACCGCACCGACCTCCTCCTCGCCATGTGGAGCCGCGTCAAAGGCGACAACGCCTCCGCCACCACATACATCATCCTCGCCGTCGCCGTCTTCGCCCTCATAGCCGCCCTCCTCGTCTCCCGCCGAAACAGCAAAAAACGCAAAGCCAGAAGGGGAAGGTAGGCGGAGATACGATGAGACTCAAAGTTTTTGATGACAAGTATCCGGAGGTTGTTCTCCCTCCCCGGTTTATATCGGCGCTCAACGCCTGTAAATGCTATCCGTCCAAGCCCCAAAAACCGGAATGCCCGCTCGAACCCCACGACCCCCGTTCCTTTTCCTTCTCTTTAGGCGTGGTGTTGATTCTTTTTACGCTGGTTTTCGCTATTCCCGCCGTAATGATCGCCAAAGATTATCCGATCTCTTGGGTGTGCATCTACACACTCTGCGCTTTGGCGGCGGGCTCTTTCATCGTCCATCAGGACTATACGCAGCGCAAAGATTATGTCAACAGCTTGAAACGATACACGGAGGAAATCAAGCAATATGAGCAGGCCCTCGAGCGCTACCAATCCGATTGGGCCTATTACCAACAGACGGTCCGCACTCTCAATACCCAGCGTTTGCAGACCTACAGGCGGGAGAAAGTCCAAGAAGCCATCCATTATCCCTCCCGGATGATCTTTCTTCCCTTCGAGGCTGACTTATTGGATGACGTGGATAAAAAATTCTTCGAGTGGTTGCAAAAAGAGCAAGAGCGTTTTGAATTGAAGACTAATATTTGCGTTGAGATTCCATCAGCCAAGGAAAATAGGCGCAAAAAGAATACTTTTGCTGTCCCCATTCTGCTCCGGGATCCAGCAAGCGGAATCTGTTTCGATTTGGAAATCGCCAAAAAGGACGCGCCGGCCAGGCCGCTTGTCAGTTGCCATACAATCGATGATAAATTTATTGTCATTCGTTTTTCAGAACGCCAGATAACGGAATCTCCCAAGGCTTGCTATAAGGTCGTCAGCGACATTTGTGATTCTTTGTC
>CADAFY010000212.1 GCA_902787255.1 uncultured Bacteroidia bacterium | reverse complement strand
TTGATGTACAAGGGCGTTCCGTTGTCTTCTCCGCCGCCAATCTGCCCTGGCGCAACGGCAATGATGGAGCTGTCGCCGACCAGAATGGATTTTGTGCCATAGGACAGATATTTAGGGAATTGCTGCTGAATGAAAAGGCCGTAAACGCCGTAATTGAAACCTCGTCGTAACTGATGAGCGCCAGCTGTGGATGCAGTTCCGGAGCGCCCACATATCTGGCGTAGACATTGGGATTATCGACCTTCAGGATCGTCTTCATAACCCTACAAAGATAGTAAAATCTGCGAAATTGGTATAAAGTCGGCAAATATATGTACAAAAACTTGGGCATCTCCCCGTACCTTTGCAACATGAAACAAAGCGTAATTATAGCCCTCGCAGCCATGCTGCTGCTCGGCTGCAACCAGAACAAGAATATGAATACCCTGACTCTCACCCGGGAATGGGACAAGACCTTCCCGAAATCCGAACTGGTCAATCACAGCAAAGTCACTTTCCACAATCGTTTTGGCATTGAACTGGCTGCCGATCTGTATATCCCCAAGAATGCGGAAGGCAAGCTGGCGGCCATTGCAGTCTCCGGCCCCTTTGGCGCCGTGAAGGAGCAGACGGCCGGCATCTATGCGCAGCATATGGCCGAGAGAGGTTTCCTCACGATTGCCTTTGATCCCTCCTTTACCGGCGAATCCGGCGGTGAGCCCCGCAGAATGGCGTCTCCTGACATCAATACGGAGGACTTCCTGGCGGCCGTGGATTTCCTTTCGACCCACGAATCGGTAGATCCCGAGCGCATCGGCATCATCGGCATTTGCGGATGGGGCGGCATGGCCATCAATGCGGCGGCGCTGGATCCCCGGATCAAAGCAACGGTTACTTCCACCATGTATGATATGTCCCGCGTGGCGCGTGAGGGTTACTTTGGCAGCACCGATAATGAGGCCGCCCGCGACGCTCAGCGGCAGGCCTGGGCATCCCAGCGCACCGAAGACTATCGCACCGGTACCTACAAGCGTGCCGGCGGTGTGGTCGATCCGCTTCCGGACGATGCCCCCTGGTTCGTCAAGGACTATCACGCCTATTACAAGACGCCCCGCGGCTACCACAAGCGCAGCGGCAACTCCAACGACGGTTGGAATGTCATCGGCACGATGTCTTTCATGAACCAGCCCTTGCTGGACATGGCGGGCGAAATCAAGACCCCTGTGCTCATTATCCATGGCGAGAAGGCCCACAGCCGCTATTTCAGCGAAGGCGCCTTCGCTAAACTGAAGGGCGACAACAAGGAACTCCTCATCATCCCCGGAGCCGTGCATACCGACCTCTATGATGATGTCGCCGGAGTCATTCCCTACGACAGGATGGAAGCCTTCTTCAAAGAGAACCTGAAGTAATGAAAGCCGTGATACTCACATTATTGTCCTGCTTCATCCTGTCCTTGACGGCCTGTGAGAAGATTACAGTTCCACCAGAACAGGAAGAGCCGCAGGAGGAGCAGAAACAGCCTGAAGACAACGGGCAGCAGAACGGAAACGAAAACACGCAGACTATGACCATGGAAATCACTTCCGGCGGCAAGACCATCACGGCCACCTTGGCAGATAACGCCACCGCCAAGGCGCTGGCCGAAAAGCTGAAAGCAGGATCTGTAACCGTAGAGATGAAGGCCAATGGTTTCGAGCATTACGGGCCGCTCGGATTCTCGTTGGAGAGACACGACGAGGAGATTACGGCTGCTTCCGGAGACATCATGCTCTACAATGGCAACAATATCTGCGTTTTCTACGGAAACAACAGTTGGTCATATACTCCCCTGGGGAAGGTTGACGGAAAGACCGCTGACGAGTTGAAAGCATTCTTCGGCACCGGCAGTGTCACTGTTACGTATTCAATGAAACAATAAATGGAATGAAACGAGTAATAGTTATTTCGACGAGCCTTCGTCATGGCTCGAACAGCGATATTCTCGCTGATAAGTTCGTTGAAGGGGCCCTGAGTGCAGGAAATAATGTTGAAAAGATTTCCCTTGCGGGCAAAGAAATCCAGTTCTGCCGGGGCTGCTTCGCCTGCCAGAAGCTGGGCCGCTGCGTCATCAAGGACGACGTGAACGACATCATGGCCAAGGTCTTGGAGGCCGATGTCGTTTGCTGGGCAACGCCCATCTATTACTATGAAATGAGCGGACAGATGAAGACGCTCATCGACCGCCTGAACGCCCTGTATCCGCTGGACTACAGGTTCCGCGACGTATATCTGCTTACTACTGCTGCCGAGGACGATGAAGAGACGCCCAAACGTGCCGTTGCCGGCCTCACGGGATGGATAGACTGCTTCCCGAAGAGCCGTTTGGCAGGCACGCTCTTCTGCGGCGGCGTTAACGACCCTCGCGATATAGAGGGCAACAACAAGTTGCAGGAAGCCTTCGAATTGGGAAAAGCGATTTGTTAAATTCAGATTATTCGACCTGACACAAACCCCGACAGTCATGGATGATTGCCGGGGTTTTGCTTCGGAATTCTCACAGAAACTGACTTTTCTCAGAAATCTAAATCTCTGATAATCAATTAGTTAAGTAGTATTGTACGGGCAATGGGACAATTATCGAACCAATTTTGACGATTTTCGAGGGGTTTATCTACTTGGTATTCAAGTAGATGCGTGTATTTTTGCAAGGTCCGTACATGAAGATTCTTAGAATACACAGTCTGCCGCCGTGTTTGCTATTGTGCCGTAGTATCCGTATGTTTGTTCAGATTCATCGTAGTTTATCGGTCTATTCGAAAACTTTTTCATTTTTTTCTTGACTCGTACCCTACGGCATGTATTATCTTTGCCGACGAATAACAAAAGTGCACGAATTGTTATGGGTAAAAACAAGTTGAAAATCGGGGAGTTTTCCCGCCTGGGCAGAGTGACCGTGAGGGCGCTGAGGCATTA
>CADAFY010000211.1 GCA_902787255.1 uncultured Bacteroidia bacterium | reverse complement strand
GGATCAGAGCATGCTTTCGGACGAGGCGAAAGTTGAGTTGGGCATGGATGTAGATTTGGACACGGAAGATGGCCTTCGTTAGCCTTTATTTTTCCCTGGGCAGCAACCTGGGAGACCGACGGGAAAACATCCTGGAAGCCCTTCGCCGTCTGGACGAGGCCCTTGGATCGCACTGGAAAGCACTTTCTCGCCTCATCGAAACCAAACCGATGGGCTTTGTGGGCGGGAAATTCCTGAACGGCGCGGTGCTGTACCGGATTCCGGAGGGACCCGATCCCGAACAGCAGGCGAGGGAGCTGCTGGCGACCGTCAAACGCATCGAACGGGAAATGGGACGGATCGATCCGCCCGAATACGATGGTGCCGGGAACCGCATCTACCATTCGCGCATCATCGACATCGACATCCTGTTCCTGGGTGCGCTGCGGATGGATACCCCCGAGCTGACCATCCCGCACAAGGACATCCAAAACCGCCCGTTCGTGATGCTGCCGCTGCTGGAAATCGCCAAACCCACGCTGAAAGCGACATTTCCGGAAATATTTGATTAAATTTGCACGTTTTTGAAGATAAACAACAAAAGATATGACGCAAGACGAACTTTTCAAGGTACTGGTTGCGCATTGCAAAGAGTACGGTTTCATTTTCCCGTCCAGTGAGATTTACGACGGACTGGCCGCCGTATATGACTACGGACAGATGGGCGTTCAGCTCAAAAACAACATCAAAAATTACTGGTGGGAGGCGATGACACGCCTGA
Organism: uncultured Bacteroidia bacterium; assembly: GCA_902787255.1. Taxonomy (GTDB): domain Bacteria; phylum Bacteroidota; class Bacteroidia; order Bacteroidales; family UBA932; genus Cryptobacteroides. The sequence goes on along the minus strand of CADAFY010000211.1, from coordinate 2,028 downwards.
ACGAGAACATCGTCGGGATCGATTCCGCCATCTTCATGCACCCCCGCATTTGGGAGGCTTCCGGCCACGTGGGTGCCTTTAACGACCCGCTAATCGACAACAAAGATTCCAAAAAACGCTATCGCGCCGATGTCCTGATCGAGGACTACCTGGGCAAAATCGAAGAGAAGATTGAAAAAGAGGTGGCAAAGGGACGCAAGAAATTCGGCGAGGCCTTCGACGAGGCCCAGTTCCGCGCGACCAACCCCAATGTCCTGCGCGAACAGGCCAAGTGGGACGAGGTGCACAACCGCTATGTGGCCGCTGAAAAGGCCAACGACTTTGCCGAATATCGCCAGATCATCATCGATTGCAACATCGTCTGCCCGATATCGGGAACCTGCAACTGGACCGAGGTCCGTCAGTTTAACCTGATGTTCTCTACCTCCATGGGCTCCACGGCCGACGGCGCGAACCTGATTTATCTGCGTCCGGAGACCGCACAGGGCATTTTCGTGAACTACCTGAACGTGCAGAAAACCGGCCGCATGAAGATTCCGTTCGGTATCGCCCAGATTGGCAAAGCCTTCCGCAACGAGATCGTGGCCCGTCAGTTCATTTTCCGCATGCGCGAATTCGAACAGATGGAAATGCAGTTCTTCATCAAACCGGGAACGGAACTGGAATGGTTCAAAAAATGGAAGGAAACCCGCATGAAGTGGCATGTGAACCTGGGAATGGGTGCCGAGAACTACCGTTTCCACGATCATGAGAAACTGGCCCATTACGCCAACGCCGCGACCGATATCGAGTTTAACTTCCCCTTCGGTTTCAAAGAGTTGGAGGGTATCCACAGCCGCACCAACTTCGACCTGGGCAACCACCAGAAGTTCTCCGGCAAGAAGATTGAGTACTTCGATCCTGAGGAGAATACCTCTTATACCCCCTATGTCATTGAGACGTCCATCGGTGTAGACCGGATGGTGCTGGCCGTGCTGAGCCATGCCTACACGGTGGAGGAACTGGAAGGCGGCGACTCCCGCGTGGTGTTGAAGATCCCCGCCCCGCTGGCTCCGATCAAGGTGGCCGTGATGCCGCTGGTCAAGAAGGACGGCCTGCCGGAAGTGGCGCAGAAAGTCGTGGACGAGTTGAAGTACGACTTCTCCTATCAGTACGACGAAAAAGACTCCATCGGAAAGCGCTATCGTCGCCAGGATGCCATCGGTACTCCGTTCTGCGTGACCATCGACCACGACACGTTGAACGACGGAATGGTGACCGTGCGCGAACGCGACACCATGCAACAAGAGCGCGTCAAGATCGAAGACCTGCGCGCCCTTATTGAGAAAAAAGTCAGCCTGACAAACCTGTTAAGAAACCTGTAATTAATTTAACCACAGTTTTCTTATCTTAGCTGAAAGATGACCGGGAAGGTGTACGTTACGTTCACAGCCCGGTCTCTTTGTCTTCCGGGCGTCCACTTTGGAGAGGAAGACACCACTCGAACGGCCTCCCGGTCCAGGGCCGGATCGGCGCCGCGCAAGACAATGACTTTCCCCACGGAGCCGTCCTTCATGACCGTAAACTGAAGGGTCACCCGACCCTGCACTCCGTTCTCTTTCGGGATCTCCGGGTACACCACATGGGCATTGACCCAACGGGAAAATTCGTTGGCGTCGCCCCCGTTGAACTTGGGCTTTTCGGCCACGAAGGCATACCCGATTTCCTCTTCTTCTATCTCTTCTTCAACCGGCGTTTCCACGTAGTCCATTATATTAACGGGTGTGTCGTCTTCCTCGAAGGTGCTCACGAAATCATCCACCTGGATGTCGTCGTCCACAATCTGGATATCGTCCGAAATGACCGGCATGGCAGGAGCCTGGGGCGGGACGGGCGGCGTGTCCAGGATGACGGGGACATCGTCCTCATCGATGGCCGTGGCGATTTCGGCCAGTAGGGTGGCTTTTTTATCGGGTGTAGCGTAGGAGAACATGGCCAGCACGACGGCCAGGGCTACGGCAAGGCCTACTTCTGCAAACAGGAACCGTT
>CADAFY010000210.1 GCA_902787255.1 uncultured Bacteroidia bacterium | reverse complement strand
ATCCAGATGCTGAACGCATAGAAAGAGCCGGCGTAGGCATAATCCCGTTCGCGCACCTGATACGGGGGCTGGTTGAGGTAAATTACCACCGCGATACCCGTCATAAAGAAGAGCAGGAAGGTAATCCAGAAGCCCCGCTTGTCCCGTCCGAACTGGAAGAACAAGCCCAGCAGACCCAGCAGCAGAGGCAGGAAGAAATAATGGTTTTTGGCCTTGTTGTTGCGCAGGTAATCCGGGGCGTTGCTTTGGTCTCCGAGGCGGATTTTGTCCAAGAAATCGATACCGCTCTCCCAGTTGCCGGTGAAAATCTCTCCGGGGGAAGGACTGTGGTAATCGTTCTGCCGACCCACGAAATTCCACATAAAGTAGCGGCCGTACATCCAGCCCAACTGGTAGTCGAAGAAGAAATACAGGTTCTGCAGGAAGGTGGGCTTGGCGTGTTCGGAACCCTTTACTTTGATGCCGCCGCCGTCCATATACGCCTCGTAGAAGCGGATGTATTTCGGGTCGCTGCCGCTCCACATACGAGGGAACAGCATTTTCCCTTGGGCTTCATATTCCACTTCGCCCGGGCCTTCCGCGTACACATATTTCCCATTGAGGGAAGCCCAATATTGGTTTTCCCTGATGTCGTACGGCGCATCGAAATACTGTCCGTAGAGCAGGGGGGTGCTGCCATACTGTTCGCGGGCCAGGTAGCGCACCAGCGTGAACGGATTGTCAGGCTGGTACTCGTTGGTGGGCGTCTTGACGGAAGAACGGATGATGCAGATGGAGAAAATGGAAAAACCGATGACGATGGTCGTCAGGCAAAGCAGCGCCGTGTGCCAGAAAACACGTTTGTGGTTGCGCGTGGTGACAATGCCCCAGTAGCACGCTCCGAGCAGGGCTAGCATAAAGACAGCGGCGCCCACATTGTAGGGGCAGCCCAGCACATTGACGAAGAAAAGGTCCACATACGCCGCCAGTTTCGGCAGCCAGGGAATGACGACGAAGAGCACCACGCCCAGGATGATGACCGACTGCAGGAAAATGCCGCACAATTCCTTAAAGGAGTACGGCTTGTCTTCGCGCTTGCGGTAGAAATAGAGGAAGACCAGGCAGGGGATGGTGAGCAGGTTGAGCAAGTGTACGCCGATGGAAAGTCCCATCAGGAAACTGATCAGCACAATCCAGCGGTTGGCGTAGGGCTCGTCGGCCTGTTCGTACCACTTGGTCATCGCCCAGAATACCAGGGCGGTGAAAAGGGAGGACATCGCATACACCTCACCCTCGACGGCCGAAAACCAGAAGGTGTCGGAGAAGCAGTAGGCCAGGGAACCCACCAGGCCGGAACCGCAGATGATCAGGGTCTGGCTGAGGGAGTAATCCTGTCCGCCGGCCTCGTTGCCGCCGAGCGGGCCTTCGGGCGCCCCCATCAGCCGTTTGACCAGAAAAACGATGGTCAGGTACAGGAGGAAAATGGTCAGCGCCGAGCAGAGCGCACTCATCACATTGACCGCGACCGCCGCGTGGGGCCCGTCCGTAAACAGGGTGAAGAAGCGGGCGATGAGCTGGAATACAGGGTTTCCGGGCGGGTGTCCGACCTCCAGTTTGTAGGAGGAGGCAATAAACTCGCCGCAGTCCCAGAAGGAGGCGGTCGGCTCGATGGTCAAGAGGTAGGTCACGGCCGATACGAGCAGCGCGAGGGCGGCGGCGCATCGGTTGTATAATTGAAATCTTTTCATATCTGCGTAAAAATTCACAATCTACAAAGATACGAGCAAGCCGAGAGAAAAGCAAATTTATTTGCTATTCCGAGGCGAAGTATCTTGCCCGCAAATTTTTTTTTTGGATTTAAAAAAATCTTTCCGAAATTTGTAAGTTATGGCAATGCGATGAAGTGTAGACTCAAATTTGCGCTGGTGCTGGCAAGTTTCCTGTTGGGAACTTGGCTGAACGCTTTTTCGCAGGCTCGCGTGGCGGGAGAGATTCGGGACGATGCGACGGGGGAGCCCTTGGTCGGTGTCGTCGTGCAGTTGGACGGTGGGGCGTTGTGGGCCATCAGTGACGAGAAAGGCCGCTTTGAATTGACGCGCGTGCCGGAAGGACCGCACGAGTGGGTGACGGAGTGTCTGGGTTACCTGCCCGTTGCGCAGTCTCTGTTCATCCAAGGCGGCAAAATGCTCGACCCTGAAACACGTAAAATCATTTCTTCCCTTTCCATCCGGCTCAAAGTCGAATCCCTGGCGGTGGAAGAGGTGGTGGTGACGGCCAGCCTTTCCAAGGACAACGCTAATACCACGCGTACGATTGGCCGGACGGCCCTGGACCATTTGCAGGTAACGGGTCTGGACAATGTGGCGGCCCTGCTGCCCGGCGGGAAGACCGTCAACCCCGACTTGACTACCAACCAGCCCCTGTCCCTCCGGAGCGGAGGCGTGAGCGAGGGCAATGCGGCTTTTGCCACGGCGGTGGAAGTCAACGGCGTGCGTATGGGAGACAATGCCTCATTCGGGGGCCTGGAGGGCGTGGATACCCGTTCCATCCCGGTTGAGGACATCGAATCGGTGGAAGTGCTCACGGGCGTGCCTTCTGCGGAATACGGCGATTTGGGCAGCGGCATCGTGCGCGTGAAGACCAAAAAAGGACGCACCCCCTTCAAAATTACGGTGGGCATCAACCCCAAAACCTACGATGTCGCCGTTTCCAAGGGCGTACAGGTCGGCCAGGGCGTACTCAACCTGAGCGGCCAGTGGACCCGCGCCACCCAGAAAATTTCCTCGCCCTATACGGCCTATACCCGGCGCAGCCTGACCG
>CADAFY010000209.1 GCA_902787255.1 uncultured Bacteroidia bacterium | reverse complement strand
CCGGATATCGTAGGATTGGCGGAGGTGGAAAATGAAGCGGTTTTGCGTCGGCTGGTTTATTCCGCACCCTTGCGAAAGGCGGGCTACCGCTATGTGCATTTCGATTCCCCCGACCCGCGCGGCATCGATGTTGCCCTGCTATACCGTCCGAGTCTGCTGGGCCGTCCCAAGGCGCGCCCCCTGCCTGTCCCGGGTGTCCGTACCCGCGATATGCTCCAGTGCCGCTTCGCGCTGGTTGCCCAAAAGCCAGGCTCGCCCGCCGATTCCTGCTCTGCCGACGGACACTCCGCTGACTCCTTGACCGTCATAGTGGTCCATCACCCGTCCAAACTCGGCGGTTCGGTGCGCTCGCAATCCCGGCGGGAAGCCGCTATGTCCGCCCTTCGGGCTGCCTGCCCCTGTTCCCTGACGGTGGTGACAGGCGACTTTAACGACACGCCGGACGGTGAGGCGTTTCGGATGCTGGATTCTTGCCTTGTCTGCCTGTCGCGGCCCCTCCACCGGCGCGGCGAGGGTTCGTTGAAATACGACGGGAAATGGGATTTGATTGACCAATTTTGGGTGTCGCCTGATCTCGCGGGAGAGACGGCTGTTATTTACGCCCCCTTTCTATTGACGCGGGACAGTGCCCACGCTGGGGAGAAGCCCCTGCGCACCTATTCCGGACCCCGCTACCTCGGCGGCGTCAGCGACCATCTGCCGATTGTGCTGCGGCTTCGACGGGAAAAGCAAGAGTGAAGCGGACTAGTCGTCCAGGGAGTGAATGGCGAGGCCGGAACGAAGTTTGGGCTCGAACCAGGTGGTCTTGGGGGGCATAATGTTGCCGGTGTCGGCAATGCGGATGAGTTGGTCCATCGACACGGGATAGAGGGCGAAAGCCACCTTCATCTCTCCGCTGTCCACGCGGCGGGCCAGTTCGCCCAGTCCGCGGATGCCGCCCACGAAATCGATGCGTTTGTCGGTACGCAGGTCCTTGATGCCAAGCAGTTTGTCCAAAACGAGATTGGAGAGGATGGTCACATCCAGCACGCCGATGGGGTCTTCGTCGTCGTAACGGCCTTCGCGGGCGGTGAGGCTGTACCATTTGCCGCCGAGATACATCGAGAAGTTGTGCAAATCGACCGGTTCGTAGGGCTTGGCCGGACGGCCGTACATCGGCTCGGAAACGAGCGACACTTTGAAATCTTCTTCCAAGGCTTGCAGGAAAGTCCGCTCGTCCATTCCGTTGAGGTCTTTGACGACGCGGTTGTAGTCCAAGATGGCCAGGTGGCTCTGGGGGAAGCAGACCGCCATAAACCAGTTGTATTCCTCCTCGCCGGTATGGTGGGGATTGGCCGCCGCTTTCTCGACGCCTACACGGGCCGCTGCAGCGGAGCGATGATGTCCGTCTGCGATATAGAACGCATCGATTTCGGTGTTGAAAATCTTGCTGATCAGGGCGATGGTCTCATCGTCACGGATGGGCCAGAAAGTATGGACAAATTTGTTTTCGTCGGTAAAACGATACTCGGGAGCGGTGGCGATGGTCGCATCGATGATGGCTTCGAGATCTTCATTGTCCTTGAACGCAAAGAAGACAGGCTCGATATTGGCGTTCTGAATGCGCACGTGCACCATCCGGTCATCTTCCTTGTCTTTGCGCGTGAGTTCGTGCTTCTTGATGATGCCTTTGGCGTAATCGTCGGAATGGGCGCAGAGCACGAAACCACATTGTGTACGCATACCCATCGTCTGGGCATAGACATAGTAGCAGGGCTTCTCGTCCTGTACCAGCCAGCCGCGCAGTTTCCACAGTTTGAAATTCTCCACCGCCTTGTCATACACGGGCTGGGAATGCTCGTCGGCGATGGGATCAAAGTCAATTTCGGGACGAGTGATGTGCAGCAGGCTCTTCTCCCCGGCCATCTGCTTGGCTTCATACGAATTCATCACATCGTAAGGCGGAGCCGCCACTTCGGTTACAATCTCTCTCGGGGGGCGGATAGCCGCAAACGGTTTTACTCGTACCATAGTTTTACTAACGCTAAAATTCAAGCCGCGAAGTTAGGAAAATTTTTCATAAATTCGCGGTCACAAACGGACCGATTATGAAAAAAATAGTTTATTCTCTCCTTGCTCTTTCCTTTTTACTGCTCGCCTGTAACAAAAACGAGAATAATCCTGCGGCGCCCGGACAGGACGAACCGGCAGGGACCCTCTATACTTTTGTTTCCGAACAAGTCCCTGTGAGCGTAAAAGTCATACGCGACGGAGAAACATTTGAATTCGGAGGCGAGGTTCGTTTGGACCCTTCCGAGACTCCCGCGAAGGTGGAGGTGCGCTGGAACAAGTCCATCGCCCGCTATGAGGGAGTGGTTTTTGGCGCCCGTACGAATATCGTACTGCCCGCCCCCAGTTCGCGCAGCCTGCTGCCTGCCAATGGCAGAGATCTGTTCAAGACCTTGACGGAAGCGGTCGCGGGCATCGATGAAATCTGGTTGTCCGAGGGGCTTTTCGAAGGGAATTTCACAATGACTGAAGGGGTCGATGTCATCGGAGGGTACAATGCTTCGTTTACGGTCTGTGACCCGGACACCTATAAAAGCATCTTGCAAGCGAGCAGCGGCCGCGTGGTCAATCAGGCGGGCAACTTCTCGACGGCGACCACTTGGAAAAATCTTGTGATTCAAGGCGGACGGACCTCTTCCGAGAATGGCGCCGGCGTCTATTTGAGGAAAGGCGGCGTGCTGGAGGGCTGCGAGATTACCGACAACCGGGCCGAAGGCGGCTCTTCGCAGGGCGGCGGTATCTGGGCTGACCAGGGAAGCGTTGTCAAACATTGCCAC
>CADAFY010000208.1 GCA_902787255.1 uncultured Bacteroidia bacterium | reverse complement strand
CTCATCGTCTCCGTGCCGAGCATAAAGGTGTAACTCACTTTCAGGGAGATGTCCTTGGTGAAGGCATAGCTGGCCTGGACGTCGAGGCTATGTCCCAGCGTGCTGCTCAATTTCGCCAGTTTGGTGGCCACCATCAGGTAGTGGTAGTTGAGACCGCAGGTGAAATTCTTAAACGGCTCGCCGGAAACGCCGATATAGGCGTTTTGCAAACCGGGGGTGAAGCCGTGGCTGTACGCGCTCTCATAGAAGAAATCCAAAATGCCGTAGAATTTGGTGCGGGACCCGTACAAGGGGGAGAATCCTTTGTACACTTTGTGGTCGGGCAAGCCCAAGCGGCTGCTCCCATAAAGAACGGGAACGAAGTCGTCGCCGCTCAAGTAGTCGTAGCCCAGCGTGATGCCCAACTGCTCGATGGGTTTGCCGGTGATTTTGGCGCTCGCCATCCAGGCGTCAATCGGTTTGGGCACGAGATTTTCGCTCACCACCGTCTTGCCGCGCTGCTTGTAGTAGGATGCTTCAATGCTGAAATACCGGGGCGCGCTTTTGATGTAACCGCCGAAAATCTGCTGGTATTCGACCCGGGGCGGATTGTTGGGCTCGCCGACCAGACCTGCCTGCAGGCCCATATTCATAAACAGGAGCGAGATGCCCAGCGGAAACTTGGGGATGTCATAGTGATACCACACCGTCTGCATTGTCTTGTATGCCTGCGCCCCGCCGACGTAATAAGAACCGCCATACACATTTTCTCCATTTTGGTTGTAAGCGAGGATGATGTGCGCCTGATGTCCGTGGCCCTCGTATCCGATGCGCAGCACGTCGTGCGAGAGAGAGGCGGTAGCGAAATCGTTGGCGCCGATGATGCGCTCGTCGTCATAGGACAGCGCGATGCGGCCCACCTGGCCGAAGAGCCCGAAGGGCGCTTTGGCCTTAATCCACCCCTCATACAAGTTCATCGTCATGTTGCTTCTCATCCCCCAGATGGCTACGTTCTGGGTCACGAGTTTGGCTTCCAGCCATTTGCGTTGATAACCCAAAATCAGTCGGACACGCCCCAGCAGGAAGGCGGAAGTCCCGCCTTTTCCCACTTGTTCCTCGTCTTCTACATCATCCCTGGGCAGACCCCCGGCACAAATCTCTCCGTGCGTCAGGAAATTTAAGTCAAGGTTGAAATTGTTCACTTTCAGCGAATCAGGCTTTGCCTTGGCTGTTTGGGCCGGGGCGTCTTTCGCGTTCGCGCCCGCGGGCTCCTGCGCGCGTGCGTGCACGAAAAAAAACATTGATGCCAGCAGGGCCGGCACCAAGCATTTCATTGATTATTCGAACTCGAAGATGCTGATGAATCCGGTCAGTTGAAAGACATTCTTGATGTCTTCGTTGACTCCGCGCAACACCACGTGGCTGCCAGCCGCTTTGGCTCCCTTGAGGATGCCGAGCAGAATGCGCAGGCCGCTGGAGGCGATATACTCGAGTTTGGTGCAGTCGATGATGACATCTTTGCCGTCCGTGTTGTACAGTCCTTTGAGGAGGCGATGTATTCCAGTTTGGAGCAGTCGATGATGACATCTTTGCCTCCCGTGTTGTATAGTCCTTTGAGCGCTTCTTCGGCTTCCATCGCCGCTGCGGTGTCCATTTCTCCGTCCAGGGTGGCAATGAGTTTGCCATCGATTTCTTCAATGCTTGTGTTCATAATGTTATGCGTTAATATTTTTGATTAAAGTAAGAATGTTCTGTCCGTTGTCCCGTTCGTAGTTGATGGCGTCCATCAATTCGCGTACCAGGAGGATGCCCAATCCGCCGATCTGGCGGTCTTCGGCCGAGAGCGTGGTGTCCGCTCTTTCCCGGAGCGTCGGGTCGAAGGGGATGCCCGAGTCGATAATCATCATTTTGAGACGCTTCCCGTCCGACATCATCCGCAATGTCACAAGACCTTCGGTGCCGACGGGGTAGGCGTAATCGATGACATTGACCAGCGCTTCTTCCACAGCCAGGCGCAACTTCCGGACCAGGGGCTTGTCCAAGTTGATTTTTTCGGAAACTTCGTTGATGAACGGGCCTAGTTTTTCGATATCCTGAACCTTGTTTTGCAGGATGAGGAGTTCATCTACGATGCACTCAAAGCGTCGGGGCGTATAGCGGATGGCGAGCATCGCCAGGTCGTCGCTTTGTTCGGCTTCGCCTACGAACAAGTGCACTTCCCGGGAAAGGGTAGGCAGTAGTTCTTGGGCAGGCTGCCCGGCTTTGATACAGCCCGTGAGTGTGTCTTTGATGCGGTCCAGCCCGAATTGCTTATGCGCGAGGTCTTTGGCCTCCGTCAATCCGTCGGTATAGAGGAACAGGATGGTTTCCGGCGGAAGCAGTACTTCTTGTTCCGTGAATTTCGTGTCAGGCCATACGCCGACGGGCAGGTGGGGATTGCATTCCAAGGAAATGACCGCTTCTTCTTGACCGGACATTCCGAGAATGAGCGGTCGGTCGTGCCCGCCGTCGCAGTAGTGCAGGCGTCCGGTGGGCAGGTCCAGCACCCCGATGAAGAAGGTAACGAACATATTGGAGTCGTTGCCCTGGCAGGCGGACTCGTTGACGGCCTGCATAATGCGGGCGGGGTTGTTCTCGTGGAGGGAGAAGGCGCGGAACAACGAGTGCGTGACGCCCATCAACATCGCGGACGGGGCGCCTTTTCCGCTGGTGTCCCCGATGCAGAAGAACAGTTTCTCGTCCCGGATGAAATAGTCGTACAAGTCGCCGCCCACCTCGCGGGCCGGGGTCAGCGAGGCGTAGATTTCCACATCGTCCCGTTGCAGGTGGTTGGCGGGGAGCATACTTTGCTGAATGCGGCTGGCCACCTGCAATTCACCGCCAATGCGCTCTTTTTCAGCGTTGACCTTGTTGAACCGCTTCAAGTTGCGGGAACTGCGGTAGATAATGAGCCCGAGAGCCAGCAGACCGGCTCCGACCAGGAGGATCAACAGTAACCGGATGCTCCGCAATTTTCCGAAAATCTCGCTGTCGTCCAGAATGTTGATCAGTATCCAGTCCGTCTTCCCTCCCACGGCGTGGTAGAAAACGTGGATTTTCTCTCCGCGCTCATCTTTCATCGTGATGTAGCCGTCATTGTCTTTGTCCTTGTCGTCCTGCTGAATCAGCGAGATGGCCTCCCTGATGACGGGACTGTCGTTCCCGGACAGCAATTCATACTGTCCCGAAACCAGATAACGGCGTGTACTCTTGTACGTTTTGGCCTCTTCCAGAATCTCATTCATCCAGTTGGCGTCCAAATCGGCCGCTACGACAGCGACATATTCGCCCGACGGCAGATAGACCGGAACGCTATAGGTGGTCACCATCGTATGGGCCCCCTCGTTGTCCATATAGGGTTTGGTCCAGCAACTCTTTTTTTTCTCCAGGGGGACGGTGAAGAAATCCATCTTGGTGTAGTCGTGTTCGGCCGATCCCAATTGCATCACTTCGATGGTCCCGTCTTGCCTGCGGACGGCGAAAGGCTCGAACCATTTTCCTTTATTCTTATAAAAATAAGGAGTGAAAGCGACGCCGCTGCTCAAAAAGTCCGGATTGTTCTTGACCAGGCGGCGGGTGGTGGTAAACATATCATCCGGGTAGTCCAGGTTTTCATAAGTCACCCAGGACATATTGTCCATCGTCACTTCCACCTTGGCCAGTTTGTTGCGGATACACAGGTAGATGGCGTTCATTTCCCTGGAAACCAGTTGCTCCACCGTCTGCTGGAGCATCTTGTGCGAGGTGTAGAACATCACGCCCATCGTCAGGCCCAGCAGCACGGCCGCCGCGACGATGACGGTCAGGGAGAGGCGGGTTGATTGCGGTCTTTCTTTCATAGAAAAAGAAAATAACTGATAAAGGTAGTGATTTTTTTTATAAACTTTGCTTGTTTTTTTGCAAAAATGTTTACCTTTGCGTCCCGGAACGACGACAATTATGGAAGCCAAGGCTCATATTTCCGGGATGTTCTCCAAGAATAACCGCAAGCAGCAGAACTGGAATAATAATCCGGTTCCCGTTTGTGTGTGCCTGTTTTCCGCCAGTCGTCGCAGGGCACAAAATCATAGATAAATAGATTAATACGGGATAAAATTGAGTAAGGCTGGTTCTTTTGAATCAGCCTTTTTCGTGTGCAGTTACTTCGATAAGTTCAACAAGAAATACAATCCGAAACGGAAATACCGAGCAAAATTTTGTTAAACCCTATAAAAATGCTTTACAATGAAAAAAATTGAAGCAATCGTGCGTAAGACGCACTTCGAAGAGGTCAAACAGGCGCTCTTCGCGGCCGACATCAACTGGTTCTCCTATTCGGAGGTGAAGGCCATCGGTCAAGACCGGCAAGACCGGATTTACAGGGGGGTGATGTACTC
>CADAFY010000207.1 GCA_902787255.1 uncultured Bacteroidia bacterium | reverse complement strand
GGTGTTCGGTACCTTCGGCTGGGAACCCAACAGAGGCGCCTTTTCCATTTTGAACTATGCCAATTATTTCGAAGACGGTGATGGTGAGTTGTGGCCCGTCAGTTACCCCAAGAACAATGGTTTCTGCGGCGGTCTCGGCGCTTATTGGTATCCCATCGAGGACAGCAAGGACCTGCGCGTACACGTGCTCTTCGGCGGTTCCAACTATGGCCGCAACCTTCTGGCATCCGGCGATTCCACGCTGCTTCCTACGGACGCCCTGGGGGTTCCCCGGAGCGTGTCCAGCCTCGCCTTCAACTTCGGCGTGACCTATTGTTTCCGTCCTCTGGATCTCTTCGGCAAGAAATAACTTGGATTTGAGTCTTTCATCTGGAAATGGAAAAAGATATCATTATCCGGCTTGACCATCTCTCCAAGACCTACGACGATGTCAAAGTGCTCGATGATGTGAGCCTGGACATCCGCCGCGGAGAGTTCGTCACCTTGCTCGGTCCCTCGGGCTGCGGCAAGACCACGCTGCTGCGCCTGATTGCCGGCTTTGCCACGCCGACCAGCGGCTGCGTCTATATGGAAGGGGAGGACATCAGCGGGGTTCCGCCCTTCAAACGCCCCCTCAATACGGTCTTCCAGCGCTACGCGCTCTTCCCCCACCTGGATGTGTACGACAATGTCGCCTTCGGTCTGAAATTACAGAAACTTCCCAGTGAAGTGATTGACGAAAAAGTGCGCAAAGTGCTGAAACTCGTGAGTATGACCGGCTATGAGGACAGGGACGTGGATTCCCTTTCCGGCGGTCAGCAACAGCGTGTGGCCATCGCCCGGGCCATTGTCAACCAGCCCAAAGTGCTGCTGCTCGACGAACCCCTGGCGGCCCTCGACCTGAAGATGCGCAAGGATATGCAGATTGAGCTCAAGGAAATGCATCGAGAACTCGGCATAACCTTCATCTATGTCACCCACGACCAGGAAGAGGCCCTGACCCTGAGCGACACCATCGTCGTGCTCAACGACGGCCATATCCAGCAGATTGGCACGCCGACCGACATTTACAACGAGCCCCAGAACCCCTTCGTGGCCGATTTTATCGGAGAAAGCAACATCCTCGACGCCGTGATGGTGCACGACCGCCTGGTCCGTTTCGCCGGCCACGAGTTCGAGTGCGTGGACGAGGGCTTCGGAGAAAACAATCCCGTCGATGTGGTGATTCGCCCCGAAGACATATATATTATGAATACGCGCCTGGAAGTGGCCCAATTGACCGGAACGGTCAAATCCTGTATCTTCAAAGGGGTTCATTACGAAATGTTTGTCGAGACCGGAGACGGCTACGAACTGATGGTCCAGGACTACAATGCCTTCGAGCCCGGTTCGCAGGTCGGTCTGATTGTCAAGCCCCAGGACATCCAGGTGATGCACAAGGATTGCACCGCCAATGTGTTCGAGGGCGAGATGAAGGCCGAAGACAAGGTGCAGATTCTGGGCGGCGTCTTTGATTGCCTGCCTGTGGAAGGCGTAAAGGCGGGGGATAAGGTGCGGGTGGAATTTGCGTTCGACAAGGTGGATTTGCGCGATGAAGCCTCCGAAGGAAGCCTGGAAGGGACCGTCGGTCTGCTTTTGTACAAAGGCGACCACTACCACCTCGGCATCACCATTTCCCGGGGTTGCTACATCTATGTCGATACCAACGACATTTGGGACAAAAACGACCTCGTAGGTATCCGTGTGGCTCCTGAGGATATCAAGATTACCCCGGTGACGGAAACGGATTCCGCCGCCCCAGCCTCGTCCGGCAATGACTAAGCGGGCTATCTGGGCGCTGCCTTACCAGGTGTTTCTCGCCCTGTTCGTCGCGCTGCCGCTGGTGCTGATTGCCTTGTATGCGTTCCAGGACGCGGCCGGGCATTTCACCTTCGGCAATTTCGTCAAGTTCGCGACCGAGAAAGAGACGATGAATACCTTCGTCTATTCCATCGAGATTGCCTTGATTACCACGGTGCTGTGCCTGCTGCTGGGGTACCCCGCGGCCTACATCCTGGCCGACACCCGGCTCAATCCGTCCAGCGTCACGGTCATCCTCTTCATCCTCCCGATGTGGATCAACATGCTCATCCGCACCCTTGCGACGGTCGCCCTCTTTGATTTTCTCCGCCTGCCCCTCGGGGAAGGCGCCCTCATTTTCGGTATGGTGTACAACTTCCTGCCTTTTATGATCTATCCGATTTACAATGTCTTGCGTAAAATGGACAATTCCTATATGCAGGCGGCGGAAGACTTGGGCGCCAATCCGACGCAGGTGTTCACCAAAGTCACCTTGCCCCTGTCCGTCCCCGGCATCTCCAGCGGCGTGCTGATGGTCTTTATGCCGACCATCTCCACCTTTGCCGTCGCGGAACTGCTGACGATGAACAAGGTCAAACTCTTCGGTACCTCCATCCAGGAGAACATCAACAACGGTATGTGGAACTACGGCGCTGCCCTCGCGCTGATTATGCTGGTCATCATCGGACTGACCAGCCTGATCGGGGACGGGGAGACCAGTGAAGCCGAAAGCGGAGGACTGTTATGAGTGCGATGGAAAAACGCTGTTCAGCCCCCGGCGGGGCTCGTTGCTGGAAGGAAAGGCTGTCCGTCTTCGGCTCGCAGGCCTATATCTGGCTGCTGCTGATTATTCTGTATGCCCCCATCCTGATTATCGCCATCTTCTCCTTCACGGAGGCGAAGGTGCTGGGCAACTGGACGGGTTTCTCCTTCCGCCTCTACGAAAACCTTTTCAGCGGGGGAGTGAGCAGTTCCCTCATCCGTGCGGTCGAAAACACCCTGACCATCGCCCTGATTGCGTCCGTGTGCTCGACCCTGCTGGGCTCGCTCGCGGCCATCGGC
>CADAFY010000206.1 GCA_902787255.1 uncultured Bacteroidia bacterium | reverse complement strand
CTGACGACGACCGCGCCGGTCAGGGTCGCGATGTCCTGGAGCATTTCCTTGCGGCGGTCACCGAAGCCGGGCGCCTTGACGGCGGCGACTTTCAGGGTGCCCCGCAGGCGGTTCACCACGAGGGTCGTCAGGGCCTGTCCCTCGACATCCTCGGCGATGATCAGCAGGCTCCGGCCTTCCCGTGCGACGGGTTCGAGCACCGGCATCAGGTCCTCCATGTTGGAGATCTTCTTATCGGTCAGGAGGATGTAGGCGTCGTCCAGGACAGCTTCCATCTTGTCCCCGTTGGTCATGAAGTACGGGCTGATGTAGCCGCGGTCGAACTGCATGCCTTCCACCACTTTCACCTCGGTCTCGGTGCCCTTGGCCTCTTCAACCCTCGGCGATGAGTTTGCCGATATAGGCATCGTTGTTGGCGGAGACGGTACCGACCTGCTCGACCTTCGAGTAGTCTTCACCAACCGCCTGGCTGCGGGATTTGAGGTCGGCGACCACGGCGGCGACCGCCTTGTCGATTCCCCGCTTGAGGTCCATCGGATTGGCGCCGGCGGCGACATTCTTCAGGCCTACGTTGATGATGCTCTGGGCGAGGACCGTAGCGGTGGTCGTACCGTCACCGGCCTGGTCGTTGGTCTTGGAAGCCACTTCCTTGACCATCTGGGCACCCATGTTCTGGAAGCGGTCTTCCAGTTCGATCTCCTTGGCCACCGTGACACCGTCCTTGGTCACCTGCGGGGCGCCGAATTTCTTGTCGATGACGACATTGCGGCCTTTCGGGCCGAGGGTCACCTTCACTGCGTTTGCCAATGCGTCGGCACCTTCCTTCATCAGGTTCCGGGCATCAATATCGAATTTGATCTCTTTTGCCATAATCGTATCCTCCTGTCTTATTTAAGTACTGCCACCACGTCGCTCTGACGCATAATCAGATAATCCTTGCCGTCCACGTTGATTTCCGTGCCGGCATATTTGCCATAGAGTACGGTGTCACCGACACACAGCTCCATCGGTTCATCCTTCTTGCCGCTGCCGACGGCAACGACGGTTCCCTGCTGCGGTTTCTCTTTGGCGGAATCCGGAATA
Organism: uncultured Bacteroidia bacterium; assembly: GCA_902787255.1. Lineage (GTDB taxonomy): Bacteria > Bacteroidota > Bacteroidia > Bacteroidales > UBA932 > Cryptobacteroides. The sequence goes on along the minus strand of CADAFY010000206.1, from coordinate 2,177 downwards.
TACAGTCCGCTCGCGGTTTTGGTCTCAGCTTCTTTGGCCTCGATCAGCACTCTGTCTGCTAAAGGTTTGATGTTCATGATTGGTATTTTTTTATGTTTTATTGATTACTTTTGCCCCTGCTTAAGGCAAATTAGATGCCAACACCCGGACTATGACAAAATGTCACTTTCTCCTCCTGGCAGCCTCGTTGCTGCTGCTTGTTTCCTGCAAACCAGAACCGAAAGGACCCTCTCTTTCGCAATACGGCGCCCAGTCGGAGGCAACCCAAAACGCACGGTTCGAGCAATATGTCCTGACATTGCTGGCCTCTCCGCCCGAAAGGGCACGCCAGCTGCAGGACAGCATCATGGCCGTGGCCGAAAGCGACAGCACCGAGTGGCAGCGGATCACAAAACTCGAAGAACGCTACCTGCTCGATCCGAACAGTCCCTACCGCAACGAAGAATTGTTCATCCCGGTCCTGGAGCATTTCGCCGCGTCCCCGCTGGCCAGTGAGGAACAGCGTGCCCACGCGGCCTGGCTAGCACCGCGCATCACGCTCAATCGTCCGGGACAGGTCGCGGCCGATTTTGATTTCATCTCGCCGAAAGGGCGGCGCGAGAATCTCCATGCGACGATCGACGCCCGCAAGCCGCAGCGTACCCTCCTCTTCTTCAGCAATCCGGGGTGCCCGAACTGCAAGGAGATCACCGAAACTTTGTCCCAAGACCTGGGAATCCAGGCGATGGTGGAAGACGGCCGCCTGCTGGTCGTGAACATCTATCCGGACGAAGACGTGCAGGCCTGGCTCGACTATCTCCCGAACTACCCGGCGGAGTGGGTCTGCGGGTACGATCCCGACCAGATGCTCAACAGCGAAACCGTGTACTGGCTCCGTGCCATCCCGTCGCTCTACCTGCTTGACGAAGAAAAGCGGGTCATCCTCAAGGACGCAACCCTGGAGCAGCTATTATTCTATTGCATACATGGTTGAGCCTTGGAGCCAAACTCCGATTACATCAAAAAGACAATCGATAGGAAATGCTGGGGAGAACAGGCATTATACTCATTTTCATCCACCGGCCTGTTTTCGCATCCCAAGTCAGCGAATATGCATTATGCCTATTGAGTACGTTATATACGCCAACGGTCAAGTCATGCGCTAACTTTGTGGCTTGCCAATGAAATGTGTATGAGAGATCGCATCGGATATACGGAGCGTGGTGATAATTGTTGGGATGCGTGAAAAAGCCCAGTTCTTCAACAGGCATAATGACGGGAGCTAAATCATTCAGCGCGACATAGGCTGGATACGTACCTGCCTGCAGGCTTTCAAAATGGCCGGACGCCAGGGTAAAGAAAGCACCGATCTTTTGCGTGCTGCGTTCTCGAATCACCAGGAAGCATTCGCCACTTGTGTTGAGGATATGGCGTCGGTCAAATTTGAAAGGGAAAGTCTTCCCCTCGTTGATTTCAGGAAAAATCCGGTTTGTCTTGGAGAGTGTGTAAGCAAATTGAGCCGTGACTCTTTTCCCGGTTTTTTTGCCATAGACTTCTATCCCAGCGGAAGTTCCGCTTCCGATCTGCGTCCCTTCCTTCCAGGAATTGGCAGCCACGCTGAAAAACTTGTCGGCTTCCTGAAAAAAGACCAGGTTCTGCATTTGCTTGTAGAATGCACCTAAGGAAATATGCAGATGATTGTCAGGTTTTGAAAAAAAACCCAGATAGTACTGCCAGGCTCGTTCCGGCTTGGCATAGCGACTGGAAGGGATGATTAAATCGGTTGAAATGCCTGTCGGTACGCCCTCCAGTGTATGGTAAAATTGGGCCAGTCGGTCGATCGTAGCCTCAATCCCGATCTTTGGCGAAATGGACCAGTCTGCAAGCAGGTGAAATTCGGGAACGGTGACCCCATATCCTTCTTGATCCCAAAAACGATTGATGCGGAAGGAGCCGCGCAGAAAAAAGGAGGCGTCACTCGTATAACCGACATCAGCATGAAAAGAAGCCAGTGTGGTTGGGATGTCCACTCCTTCGGAAGCTTCTCCTTTTCTTCTGATTATGAGCGCACTTGGCCGGAAAAGAGCAGCCCGCCAATCTATACCCGCTGACAGGGAGAGTGATGCCTTCGGGTTATAGGATAGACTGACCGTAGCCCGCTTTTCCTGAATAGTTGACTGAATCCGTAAGAACGTTGG
>CADAFY010000205.1 GCA_902787255.1 uncultured Bacteroidia bacterium | reverse complement strand
TCGCCCAAGAGGCCTTTGAGAAGAACAAAGTGCACATCCACGTGCCCGAAGGGGCCACGCCGAAGGACGGCCCTTCGGCGGGCATCACCATCCTTTCGGCTTTGGTGTCGGCCTTCACGGGCAAACCTCTGCGCGACAAAATCGCGATGACGGGCGAGATCACCCTGCGCGGCAAGCTGCTCCCCGTGGGCGGCATCAAGGAGAAAATCCTCGCCGCCAAGCGCAGCGGCATCTTCGACATCGTAATGTGCACAGAGAATCAGAAAGACATTGACGACATCCCGGAGAAGCTCCTCAAGGGGATGACTTTCCACTACTTCTCTTCTATGCAGGAGGCGGTGAATTTCAATTTCGGGAAATAAAACATAATATTGTAAATGGAAAGGTTTTTCAAATCGGCACTGACGGAACGGGAAGGGGTGGAACAGCCTGCGAGCGTGAACCCCAACCCCGTGGTGCGCAAGCGCCGGAAACTGTCGAGGGAAGAGTACATCCAGGGCATTCTGACGGGTGACCGCACCATCTTGAGCCAGGCCATCACGATGATCGAAAGCTCTAATCCCGACCATTTGGCGATGGCACAGGACATCATCGAGGGGTGTCTCCCCCACTCCGGCAACTCGTTGCGCATCGGCATCACGGGCGTGCCCGGCGTGGGCAAGAGCACCTTCATCGAATCTTTCGGCAAGATGCTCACCAGAACGGGCCACAAGGTGGCGGTATTGGCCATTGACCCGAGCAGCGAGCGCACCAAAGGGAGCATCCTTGGCGACAAGACGCGTATGGAGCAGCTGTCGGTGGACCCTGACGCCTTCATCCGGCCTTCGCCTTCGGGGAGCACCCTCGGCGGCGTGGCCCGCAAGACCCGCGAGACCATCGTGCTCTGCGAAGCCGCCGGCTTTGACGTCATCCTGGTGGAGACCGTTGGCGTGGGCCAGTCCGAGACGGTGGTCAAGTCGATGGTGGACTTCTTCCTGCTGCTGATGCTGGCCGGCGCCGGCGACGAGCTGCAGGGCATCAAGCGCGGCATTATGGAAATGGCCGACGGCCTGGTCATCAACAAGGCCGACGGCGACAACAAGTCCAAGGCCATAGCGGCGCAAGCCCAGTACCGGGCCGCCTTGAAACTCTTCCCGCAGAACGAGAACCACTGGACCGTGCCCGTGGAAGTGTGTTCCGCCCTGGAAGGCTTTGCCATCGACAAAGTATGGGATATCATCGGCCAATATGTGGCACTGACCAAGGCCAACGGTTACTTTGAGCGCAACCGTACCGAACAGAATGTCAACATCTTCTACAATTGGATAAACTTCACCTTGCAAAACCGTTTCTACAATGACCCGGAAATCCAAAAGCGCATAGAGGAGTACTTGCCGAAGATCCGCAACAAGCAGGTTTCACCCTATATGGCGGCGGGTTCGTTGACTGAGGGGTGATGGCGTCTGTCCATATCCAAATCAATGTACTTATTTAGGGGATTGTCATTTCAGCCATAACGTTTTTCGTGTATGGCGCACGCACACGCATCTCCAGGGTACAACAAGGCACAGCGGTCAATGATATTGTTGGCCATATCGAATCCGGCGTTGCAGACTTTCCGGTCCTTGTTGCCGTCATAACCCATATACAGATGCATAGTTTCGTAGCCGGAATTGACAAATTGTAGCAGTTTGCCGTCACGTTTGGAGACCGCTTCCTTGTACTTTTCAATAGACAGGCGGCCTTTGCCCTTGCGCACCTGAAACACTGCATCGAGGGCTATCAGACAGCCTTTCCACAGCGTGTCGCCCGCAATACGCACATACTTTTTGTCTTTATATAACTTTGTTTCAGGATCATACTTGGATTTCTCAATGATCTCCAGCGCGTTGGCCACATATCTTCTGGCCTCATCAATGGGATTTACTTGTTCCATAATTTTCAATTTAATAATTCGGCTGCAAAAATAATAATTTTTTAATACAAAAGCCGGATTTGCAATATTATTTTCTATTATTTTATAATATTTACAATTAATTGTTAATATTTGATTTAAAAAACAATAGTCTTGGATCGGTCAATAAGGGATAATATTCACTCGAAACTCGCAGAGTGGCGCAGATTCACTCCCGGGGCCGATGACCGAAGGTGCTGGAAGACATTGCATTGAAAATCAGACGGATGCACTTGGAAGCAGCGGAGGAATAACTTTTTTTGAAAAAACATCTCCCATTCCGCTCCACGATGCTCAAATGTGCGAAACTTCACTGATCTTCCGCACCAACCCCGTGACACACCAGCTCACAAAGCATATAGCCAATAGCAGCAGCACTTTCGGAAGCAGCGAGAATGCGGGGAAGAACACCCCGACAGAGACGGTCTGCGTCGGTAACAGCCATTGCGGGTGCTACAGCACGAGCACGATGCCTATGGCGCCCGTGACGACGCCCGAGATGAACACGGCCACCATCATCCGGCGGTAACGTCTCGTCTGCGCCTCGCGGTAGCGTTTGGCATATTCTGCCGCCTCCAATTTCTTGGAAATCTGCTCCAAATATTCGTTGCGGTCGCCCATATCCGGCTGGTACCGGGCGAACAATTCTTCTATAGTGATCTTCTCTTTCATCGTTCCAAAATTTGTCTAAGTTTAACTCTCCCTCTTGAAAGCCGCTGCTTCACAGCCAATTGGGTACTTCCCGTGATTTTTGCAATCTCCTTCACGGAGTAGCCGCTGACGTAGAACAGAAGGATGGCGCTCTTCTCCTTCAGCGGCAGCGTGCCGATGGCCTCGTACAGCTCCTGGTACTGGAAGGCATCGTCGGCACGCGGGCCGCCCGGCATCTGCTCCGCAGCGTCCAAGTCCGTCCGGCGGTTCCATCCCGACCTTTGGTGGTCGAGGAAGGTG
>CADAFY010000204.1 GCA_902787255.1 uncultured Bacteroidia bacterium | reverse complement strand
GGCTGACGCCGACGAAAACAGCCGGCAGGTTCTTTTCATTCTTGCAGTCAACTGCGACGCCGGCCGCTTGCGTGCCGGGAAGGATGGGCATATAGCAGACCGTATTGGTCGCACCGCTGGGGAGGGCCTTGAACACGCGGGTATAGGCCGTGGAGGTATAAGGTTCAGCCGCATACACGACATTGCCGGAAGCATCCAGGGAGGCATTGACGGTACCCGTCAGCGGGGTGGCGTCCAGGCTGCAGAGTTTCATCACGTTGCCCCTTTCCGCCACGGTGAATTTCAAGACGGAAACGATGTTCTTGAACGCGAAATTCTTCTCCGCCCCGCATTTGGCGATGCAGATACAGGCGTTGGAGAAGGTGTTCACCTCATCCGAGTCGCTCACTTTGGTGGGAACCGAAAAATTTCCTTCCGCATCCACAGAGGAGTTCAGCGTCGCAGGATAGACCGCATAGAAGGTGGTCACTCCTTCCGGGACCGTGGCCGTGAACGTGGTCTCCGCACCGGCTTTGGTCGCCGTTCCGATGGTGGAAGTCATCGTGGTCGTGGTGGGGTCGAGATAGAAAATCTTGATTTCATCTCCGGCTTCCCAGGTGGGAACCTTCTGGTTGCCGGCACCGTCTTCAATCGTCATCTTGGTCGAGGCGGAGACGGGCGCCTCCAGCGAGGCGGAAAAGAGCGTGGCATCGCCGGAAACCTCGGCTGCAGGAGCCGTGTTGTCTTCCGGAGCGATTTCGGCCTTTTGGCAGGCAGCCAGCGCAACGAGCGCGACCGCGGCCATCATACAGAAAAGATTGTGTGTTTTCATATATTTCATTTTTACCAGTTTACTTCTTCTTCATAATACGGTTCATTATTGCCGGCCGGCGAGAAACAGAGCGGCCGGATTTCCGTAAGACTCCTTTCCCGACAGAAAGGGGACTCGTACGGTACCTTGATAGGAGGGATGAAAGTCTGTGTTTTCATAGTATGCATTATTTATTGTATCGAATGGCAAAATAACTGACGGCGTTGCCGTTGCCCGAATTGCTCAGTTCGGACTCATCGTAGTCGTAACCGGAACCGGCCGCTTTGCTGGTCGGACGCAGGCGGATATAAACCTGGTCGTGCCCCAGTATCTCCAGCGGCAGGGGAAAATCCATCTGCTTGAATCCCGCAGACTGGTTGATGAGCGTATTGGCGTCAATCACGATGTCCGGCACTACATAGTTGGCAATCAAGTGCCATTGGTCATCCGAGGCTTCGGACATATCGTTCTGGAAGGACCATTCCGCCACCCAGTAACGCGGGTCGTGCAAGTCTTGGGAAAGATTCTGGGTGGACAGTTGCATCGAGAGCCGGTCGGTCGTGATGCCCTCCGTGGAGAAGGCAATCAGCCAGGCCTTCGGACGGTCGGTCTTGCTGTCCCACCAGCGGTTGGTACGCCAGCAAAGACCGGTACCCCATTGAGATTCGCCCTTTCCGGCCGCATTGCCTTTGTCTCCTTTTCCATAAGATTCCCCATTGGGAAGGATGATGCCATACCCGTTGATGGTCTGCCCCTTGTATTCGTCCCCACAGGGGCCCAGGTAGGCATATTCGTTGTGCTTGTAACACTGATCGAAGTCGGTATGGGTAAAGGTTCCGTTGCTGCCATAGGTAGGCACGAAGGCCTTGACATTGGGGTCCGGCGAAGGATTCATATAGCGGTACTCCGTAAGCAGGGCGGAAAAACTTCCCTCGATGTCCTCTTCGAGGGCCAGGTCGGCATAGCGGGTGTGACGGATCTGATAACGGCCGATATTGCCGCACAAAGCCTCGTCGGGATTGTCCTTGTCGATGAAACTGCGGTATTTCTCGTGGACGATGATGCCGGATACCCTTCCCTTGCCGTAGGGCAGTTTCGCACCGGTGCGGCGATAAGGACAGGTCGTGTTGGTGTACATATACAGGCTGCTCCCCTGCATATCCCGTACGAGAATGGGGAACTTGCTCACGCGGTTGCTTCGGAACAGGCGCGTATAGCCTTCGTTGACGGGCGTGAGGCAGCCTTTGCGCACCGGGATTTCGCAATCCTGAAGCGTCACATAGGTATAGAGATCGGAATCCTTCAATTCGCCGATGCGAAGGGGCTTGGCGGGAATTTCTGCCGCGACGGACTCCAGCACCATCGCAGCGGTCACGTCTTCCAGCATAAAGCGGTCGGGCTCGCTCTCCTTGCGGATGGAAGCGCCGGAGAGCAGCAGCCGCACCCGGGTATCGGCCTTGAAGATATTGTCGTCGGTGGTGGAGGTACGGATGCGGAAACCATATTTGGCATCCTCGCTCTCGATGTAGGCGGTCTGGTAATCGGCATCGTAGTCGATATAGTTGATGGCCAGCACTTCGTTCTCCCCCGTGTTGCCGGACTCGGGACGGCTCACCACATAGCCGGTGATGCAATAATCGTCGTCGATGATATGGGTTCCCGGCTCGTCAAAGAGAGCGCGGAGTTGCTCGAAACTGACCTCGTCGCCCACCCGGTTGTCGGAAGGCGTCTGCGTCACGCGGATGAGGAAGGATTGCGGGCGGTCCCAGCGGTCGGTGTGGGAAAGGCTGACAAAGGCCGTCCGCCGGGCCTTGGGGTCGGGGTTGTCCTGCGTCTCCAGCACCAATTTGTCTGTCTCCAGCGACAAGGAACGAATCCAGTCGTGCCCGTCCTGGTATTGGACGGACATCTTCACTTCCGAAAGCGGGACATTGCAGTCTGCAGGGACAACCGTATCCCCCATTCCGTTGTACACGAGCACGCTGGTCTGGGGAAAATCGAACGCCTCCCGTTTCATCCCCTCCTGCATAATGCTGACGGTGTCCCGGCGGCTGTCGGTCTCGAGCAACACCATCCCCTTGCGGGGCAGGCCTTCGTTG
>CADAFY010000203.1:744-3657 GCA_902787255.1 uncultured Bacteroidia bacterium | reverse complement strand
TCGTTGTTGAAGGAGATGCTCCCCGAATTGGAGAATTTGGGTTTTGTTTTGGAACAAGCCAACCCGACCACCTTTATGATCAATGGCACGCCTTCGGATGCTGCAGGCTGCGATGCCGTGGCGTTGCTTGAGAAGATTTTGGATAATTATAAAGTAACAATATGTCACTGACGAGTTTTTTTGGAAAATTATTCGGGACGAAGGCTGAACGGGATTACAAGAAATTGCAACCCACGCTGGCCGCGATTCTCGAGGAGTATAAGACCATCGATGCGTTGGACAACGACGCCCTGCGGGCGGAGAGTGCGAAACTGCGCGAACTGATCCGCGAGCGGACGGCGGCGGATGAGGCGCGGATGGTGGAGATTCGGGAGCAGATGGAGAGCCCGGACCTGGATGTGAAGGAGAAGGTCCAGTTGGCCAATGAGTCGGAAAAATTGGTCAAGAAAATCGATGACGACATCGAGGCGATTCTCAATGAGATACTGCCCAAGGCGTTTGCCATTATGAAATCCACCGCCCGGCGTTTTGCCGAGGGCAAGGATGTGGTCGTGACGGCTTCCGATTTCGACCGTTCCCTGGCCGCCGCAGGCAAGGATTTCATCAGTATCGACGGCGACAAGGCGTGCTGGCACAACCACTGGATGGCGGGCGGCAACGAAATCACCTGGGATATGGTGCACTACGACGTGCAGCTGATCGGCGGTACCGTCCTGCACCAGGGAAAAATCGCGGAGATGGCAACGGGCGAGGGCAAGACCCTCGTGGCGACGCTGCCGGTCTTCCTCAATGCCCTGGCGGGCAAGGGCGTGCACGTGGTGACGGTCAACGACTACCTGTCCAAGCGTGATGCCGAGTGGATGGGCCCGCTCTACCAGTTCCACGGCCTGTCGGTGGACTGCATCGACAAGTACGATGCCAATATGGAGAAGGACAAACGCCGCAAGGCCTACAACTGCGACATTACCTTCGGTACCAACAACGAATTCGGCTTCGACTACCTGCGCGACAACATGGCCACGGATGTCAATGACTTGGTCCAGCGCAAGCACCATTATGCCATCGTGGACGAGGTGGACTCCGTGCTCATCGACGATGCCCGTACCCCTTTGATTATTTCCGGCAGGGCTTCCCGCGGTGACAGCGACGATATCGCCCGCTTTATGGAGTTCCGTCCGATGGTCGAGCAACTCTACGGCAAGCAGCGCGCCCTCGTGGTCGAGATTCTGAACAACGCGCGCAAACTCATTTCCGAAGGGAACGAGAAAGACGGCGGCCTGCTGCTGTTGCGCGCCTACAAGGGTCTGCCCAAGTATAAGCCCCTCATCAAGTACCTGAGCGAGCCCGGTATCAAGCAACTCCTGCAGAAGACCGAGGACTACTATATGCAGGACAACGAGAAGGAAATGCACATTGCCACCGACCCGCTGTATTTTGTCCTGAATGAGAAACAGAATACCATCGATATGACCGATAACGGTCACGAGGTCCTGGCCCACGCGCTCTCCGACCCCGATTTCTTCGTGATCCCGGATGTGGGAAGCGCCCTCGCCGAACTGGAGAAAGAAGACCTGACCGTGTCCGAGAAGGTCCGCCGCAAAGATGAGATTATGGCGGATTTCGCGCTCAAGAGCGACCGCATCCATACGGTGAACCAACTCCTGAAGGCATACGCGATGTTCGAGAAGGACGTGGACTATGTCATCATCGACAACAAGGTCAAAATCGTGGACGAGCAGACGGGCCGTATTATGGAAGGCCGCCGCTGGAGCGACGGGCTGCACCAGGCCGTGGAGGCGAAGGAAAACGTGAAGGTGGAAGAGTCCACGCAGACGATGGCGACCATTTCCTTGCAGAACTATTTCCGTATGTATCACAAACTGGCCGGTATGACCGGTACGGCGGAGACCGAGGCGGGTGAGTTCTGGAGCATCTACAAACTGGATGTGGTGGTCATTCCGACCAACAAGCCCGTGGCCCGTATCGACCAGACGGACTTGATTTACAAGACCGAGGCCGCCAAGTTCAACGCGGTGGTCGCGAACATCGAGGCGTTGATGAAGGAAGGCCGTCCCGTGCTGGTGGGTACCACCGATGTAGAGACCTCCGAGAAACTGAGCCGTATGCTCCGGATGCGGGGCATCAACCACCAGGTGCTGAACGCCAAACAGCACGCCCGCGAAGCCGAGGTTGTCGCACACGCCGGACAGAAGGGGATGGTGACGATTGCGACCAATATGGCCGGTCGTGGTACCGATATCAAACTGTCCGATGAAGTGCGTGCCGCCGGCGGTCTGGCTATCATCGGTACGGAACGCCACGACAGCCGCCGTGTGGACCGTCAGTTGCGCGGCCGTGCCGGCCGTCAGGGTGACCCGGGTACTTCCATTTTCTACATTTCCCTGGAAGATAAATTGATGCGTCGTTTCGGTTCGGACCGTATCGCCGGACTGGTGGACCGTCTGGGTATGCCCGATAATGAGGCCCTTGAAAGTCCGATGCTCTCCCGCCAGATTGAGAGTTCGCAGAAGAAGGTGGAGGAAATTCATTTCGGTACCCGTAAGCGCTTGCTCGAATACGACGATGTGATGAACTCTCAGCGCGAGGTGATTTATACCAAGCGTCGCAACGCCCTGCGGGGAGACAAGGTGGAGATTGACGTGCTCAATATGATGCAGGATATGGCCCAGATTATCGTGGAGAACAGCCAGGGCTATGATTATGCCTCTTTCTGCGAGTATGTGATGACCACCCTGTCCGTGGACGTGGACTTCGACGAAGCCTTCTACAACAAGGCCCGCAAGGAGGAAATCGTTTCCCGCCTGCTTGACCATATCCAGGATATTTACCAGCGTCGTATGGACACGATGGCGGAGAAGGCCTATCCTTTTATTAAAAAGGTCTATGAAGAGC
>CADAFY010000203.1:0-715 GCA_902787255.1 uncultured Bacteroidia bacterium | reverse complement strand
AAGAAGTGCTACGAGAGCAAGGGCAAGGAAATCGGCCGGACCCTCGCCAAGTACATTACCCTGATTCAGATTGACAACCTCTGGAAGGACCACCTGCAGGCGATGGATGACCTCCGTCAGTCCGTGCAGAACGCTTCCTACGAGCAGAAAGATCCGCTGCTCATCTATAAATTGGAGAGTTTCAACCTCTTTACGGAGTTGTTGGAAAACCTCGACAAGAACATTCTTTCCTTCTTGCTGCTGGCCCAGATCCCGCTGCGTGACGCTTCCGAAGCCCGCGAAGCGGCTCCCACCCGTCGTCCGGACCCCGGACGCTTCCAGACCAGCCGCAGCGATATGGTGACCAACGGCCCGCAGGAACGCAGCCGTATGCCTTTGCGCGTGGAAAAGACGGTCGGGCGCAACGATCCTTGCCCCTGCGGCTCCGGCAAGAAGTACAAGAACTGTCACGGAAAAGAAAATTAATTAATATATGTGTTTTAAATCCAAAACTATGGCTAAAACAGATCAACCTGTCAACATCAATACGATCAGTCGTATTTCCCAAGGTACCTGCTTCAAGGGTGTGATGACCTCTCCTTCCGATTTTCGCTTGGACGGTATGTATGAGGGGGATGTCGTGTGCGAAGGAAAGGTGGTGATTGGCGCCGATGCCCGCTTCAAAGGCAATATCACTTGCACGGATCTCGATTTCTGGGGCAAGGCGGAAGGTGAA
>CADAFY010000202.1 GCA_902787255.1 uncultured Bacteroidia bacterium | reverse complement strand
CCGCGGACACCGCCGTCGGCGTCATATAGTTTGCACACTCCAGATAACCGCCCTGGGCGTCACCCTGGTTGACACCGGCCGCCTTGCCCAGCACGCCGCCATTGCCGAAGGGACTGTTCTCCCCGTTGTTCTGACCGGTCTGCGGGACAAAGTCATAGACGACATTCGTGCAGGCTGCATCCGTGCAAATCTGAATTTCATAAGCCTGTTTCACGCCATTGGTCTCGGTGCGGAAAATCTGGTCCCAAGCCAGCGAGATGAAGGTGGGGCCGGTGCTGTTGGTATTCTGGCGCAAACCGGGAGTGGTGAAGTTCGCTGAACCGGTGTACATCTCGGAAGAAGCAGCGTCGTACGCTTTGACCACCACCTCGTAATCGGTTCCGCTGGTCAGGTTGGTGAGGGCCATTTCTTCAGACGTGGTATCGCCGGTCTTGACATTGTTGAGCCAGACCGAATATTTGGACACATTGCTCACGCGCGGCATAATCAGGCGCGCCGTCGAGAAATTGATGTTCGTGACATTCGGGGTCGGGTCATAGACATCTTCCACCGTCAGACGGATGTCGTCGATGCACATACGGAGTTGCTTCCCGAGCGTAGTACCCGCCGCTTCGCGGTCGCCGCCGATGGCAATGCGGTCTCCGCGGCATACGCCCCTGAAGGTAAAGGTCTGCTCTCCCCAGCCTGACGAGGGAACGAAACTGTATTTCTGACGGACGGCGGTCGCGGTAAAAATATGGTTTTCATCCGAAGAACCGGACATCAGGGCCGCCATACCGAAGCGCTCAGCCGCAGCAAAACTGGCATAAGCCGCCTTGAACTGCACTTTGAGCGTGACGCTCTTGCCCTGCGGGATGCAGTTGATGGGCGGGGTGACAATCTGGGTGGTCGCACTTTCCGCACCCAGTTTCAGATAACCGGCACGGGCGCAAGTGGGCGAGACGGAATTCTCACGCGTCTCAGACCATTCGTTCAGACGGGTGTAGGGCAGCAAGCCTTTCAGCCAGGTAAAGAGACGGCCTTCTTCCGAGTAACTCAGATAGGTAATCGGGGTGGGGGCGAAGCCCTCGGCCTTGACGAAGCCTTCGGTCGTCGGAGCAAAATGTCCGGGGTCGTAGTTGGCCACGGAGGCATAGCCGGCGCAGCCGGTGGAGCCGCCGCCGTTGACCAAATCGCCGAACCAGGCAATCTCGCTGAAGTCTTCCGCCAGGATGACATCGCCCTTGCGGACCTCTTCCTGCTGCATCTTGACCGGCTCGAAGGCCGTGGTCGACGCCGTCATCAGGCGCGTGGTCTTGAAGGTGGACATATCGGTGGCACGGCACCAGTACTGGGTCCCGGGCTCCAGGCCGGCAAAGAGGAAACGGGGCTCGCCGGATTTGAAAACATAAGCGCCGCCCACCTCTTTGGCGTTGGCCGGAATATCGTGGCAGACGACCAAATCGGTACAGTCCTCATCGCGCCAGAGCGACAAGCGCCAGGGAACCGCGCGGGACACATCGATGTTGGTATTGTTGTTGCGCCAATAGAAATTGATGGTGGAAGAGGTTTTAGTACCACCGTTGGAACCATAATAAATGGCCGTCGGGTCGCTCGTACCCACCGATCCCAGGTTCACGCTCTGATTCTGGGAAAGCGTGACGGAAGCGGTATTGCTGACCACTATCTGCTTGTCGTCGTTGGTATAGAGATTCATCCACCAGCCATTGGTGTGACGGCCGGGGCGGACGGGAATCGAATACTCTCCGGGCAGGATGAAATCAATGCCTGCGGGCTTGACGACGACATTGGAATTGCCATCCGCCGAGATGTCGGTCAAGGCACCCGAGGCATCGAGGGTGGCCGCTCCGGCAAAGGGATTGGCGGCAATGGAGTGGAGTTCGATGCGGTTGACATCCGCCCGGGCGATGGAAAATTTGAACATCGCGGAAAGGGGGGTCAGCACAATATCATCGCTCCCCTGTCCCGAACAGAGCAGGCCCTGGTAATCGACCGCGTGGTCGATACTGGCAATCTGCTGGACGGAAGGGAAGAGCAATTGAATCTTACCTCCTTCGACGCCCTTCACGGCCGAGAAAGGAGAGACGACGCGGAAAGAAGTGGCGCCTTCGGAGGCATAGCCGTGGAGAATGGCGGTTCCGTCATATTTTCCGGTGGCGGCATCCTTGCCCAGACGCACGACCGTAAACTCGTGTACGTGGCCGGTTTCCACATTGTCAATCACGGCCAGTTTGGAGCCTTTGGCCCACACGGGGTCAGTATAGCCTTCAACGCGCACCTTCAGACTGGTAATCACGCCGGAAGTCACGGAGCCGTCATCCGCTTTGCGGGCACAAGCGGTCGTCAAAAGCAGGGATGCGGCTAAAGCCAGCATAGATATAGATAGGGTTCTCATATTCACCTCGTATAGTTTAATGGACCATTCCGTCCAAAGTTTCAAATTCTTCATAAGACTCGGCTTGTGCGTTCGCCGTGCTGACACACAAAGGCACGCAGGAGTGTAACGGAATCAGCGTCTCCTGCGGAGCGACATAACGGGATTCAGACTTTTTCATTCTTCGCTGGAATAAGAGAAAGTATAACGTTTCTCCGGAATGTGCCACATCGGACGGCAGCTGCAAGAGTCTCCCGTTTCAATGAGCGGACCGGCTCCGTCATTGTTCTCCGGATAGAGAAAACTCTTGGTCTTGAGTTTCATCTTCGGACCGCGCAGCTTCGTCTGGCTGGGGAAGCCCGTACGGAAGGCGGGCCAGCCGTTCTGCCAGAAGACCTGGTCCAGGTTCATGCAACGGCCATTGTAGTTGTTGTCTTTCCAGAAGGCGTGGTAGCACATCCAATCCTGACCGGCATCATCTTGCACGATGGAGGCGTTGTGACCGACACCGGCGAAGAAAGGATACATTCCCGGCTCCGCCTC
>CADAFY010000201.1 GCA_902787255.1 uncultured Bacteroidia bacterium | reverse complement strand
CGTCATGAAAATGTTCAACGAAAAAAAGCCCGATATCTGCGGCATGCAGGAGGTGCGCCCCGGACAGCTCTCCGATATTATCAATGATGTCAAGGGATATCAGTTTTACGGCGTGGACAGGAACGATGGTACTCAGACCGGAAAAGATGAGAGGATGGTAATCATGTGGAACAAAAAGGTCATAAAGGTGCTGGAGAGCGACACCTTCTGGCTTTCCGAGACCCCCGATGTGCCTTCAAAAGGGTGGGGCGCGTCTTATTACCGTACCGCAGCCTGGGCAAAATGCCGCCATATCCCCAGCGGAAAAGATTTTTTCTTTATCTGCACGCATCTTGACAATAGTAGCGGCCAAGCGCGATCCTGCGGGCTTCAACTGATTATCGAGCGTATGTCCTCACTCAACAAGCAGAAGCTCCCGATGATACTTGTGGGTGACTTCAATGTCACGCCCGATAACAATTGCCTCAAACTGCTGGACGGATATATGCTCAGCGCCAGGGAATATGCCACTCCTACGGTCGCGACAGCTTCTTTCAACGGATTCGGAGGACTGACAGGAGTCACGGCCAGGATACTTGACTACATTTATTTCAATGGATTCGCTTCGTGCCGGGATTTCCAAGTCATTGAAGAGAGCTACTTGAATGTTCCCTATATCTCCGACCATTATCCGATAAGCGTAAATTTCTTTTTCGAGTAAACGATATAAAATAACATCGATTGGGCTAAAAATAAAATTATAATCAGCCAAACTGGGGTAAAAATCGGCCTGTCTGGCTGATTATGTTTGCCCGTTTTTGATATTTCAGAAAAAATCCCGACCTTCGCGGTATGAATACATATCGTCATTTGACCGCTGAAGAAAAAGAGGTCCTTATCCGCCAGTTCTGCACCTGTTCCGAGTGGGAACGCGTGCAGGTGAGCGAGGGGTTCAACCCCAAATATGTCCGTTATACCCGCTTTTCGGGGGAGATACGCCTGGGGCGCTTTGATGCCTCATTCACTCTTCCCGGAGGAATGAAGAAACATTCCGGTCTGTATCACGCCACTTTGCACAATGTGACCATCGGGGACAACTGCTGCGTGGAGAATGTCAAGAATTATATCGCCAATTATGTCATCGGGGAAGATACTTTCATCGAGAATGTGGATATCATTCTGGTGGACGGCCCCACGACTTTCGGCAATGGAGTGCAAGTGTCCGTCTTGAACGAGACCGGAGGCCGCGAGGTGACGATTTACGACCGGCTCTCTTCCCAGCAGGCCTATATGATGGCGCTCTACCGCCACCGTCCCGAGTTGATAGAGGCTTTCCGGGGGATGATTGACCGCTATTGCGACGGAGTCCGTAGCGAGGTGGGCGTCATCGGCAGCCACGTGATGATTGCGGATGCCGGTTATATCAAGAATGTCAAGGTGGGGGATTATTGCAAGATTGAGGGGTGCTCCCGCCTGAAAAACGGCTCCGTCAACAGCAATCAGGCGGCACCCGTCCACATTGGCGTGGGGGTCATCGGGGATGATTTCATCATTAGCAGCGGCGCTTCCGTCGAGGATGGCGTGACTTTCTCGCGCTGCTTCATCGGCCAGGCTTGCAAACTGGGCCACAACTACTCGGCGTCGGATTCCCTGTTCTTTGCCAACTGCCAGGGAGAGAACGGAGAGGCCTGTGCCATTTTCGCCGGCCCCTATACGGTGACGCACCATAAGTCCACCCTGCTGATTGCCGGTATGTTCTCCTTTATGAATGCGGGTTCCGGCTCCAACCAGAGCAATCATATGTACAAACTGGGTCCTATTCACCAAGGCATTATGGAAAGGGGGGCCAAGACCGCTTCTGATTCCTATATTCTTTGGCCGGCCAAAGTCGGGGCCTTCTCGTTGGTGATGGGCCGCCACGTCGGACACCAGGATACGTCCAACTTGCCATTCTCCTATCTGATAGAGCAGCAGGGGGTCACGATGATCGTTCCTGCTGCCAATCTCAAAAGCGTAGGTACGATTCGCGACGGGCGGAAATGGCCCCAGCGCGACGGCCGCAAGGATCCTGACCGGCTGGATTGCGTCAATTGCAACCTGCTTTCTCCTTATACAGTCCGCAAGATGCTGGATGGCATCGCCATTCTCCGGTCCTTGCAGAAGATTTCCGGGGAGACCTCGGAGACGTATGCTTTCCAGAGCGGACGGATTCGCAAATCTTCCTTGCTCAACGGCATTAGATTATATGGAATGGCCATCGATAAATTTCTGGGGAACTCCTTGATTTCGCGCATTACGCAGGCGGAGGTCCGTTCGGTGGAAGATTTGCGAGAGGCCTTGCGTCCCACTTCGGCCGAGGGTTTGGGGGATTGGGTAGACCTGGGCGGTATGCTGGCTCCCAAATCGGTGGTGGATCGTCTGATGGACGAAGTGATTGCCGGGACCGTTGCGACGGTTGAGGCGCTGGAAAAACGCATCCAGGCCATTCACGCCAATTATTATGATACGGAGTGGACTTGGGCGGCCCAGCGGATTGAGGCGTATTATGGCGTCTCTTTATCCCGGATAACGCCCGAGGATGTCATCCGGCTGGTGGAGCAGTGGCGTTCGTCTGTCATTGCCATTGACAATATGCTGATGGAAGATGCCCGCAAGGAGTTTTCCTTGAGTGCGATGACCTCTTTCGGTGCGGACGGGGACGAACAGCAGCGCAATCTCGATTTCCAGCAGGTGCGTGGCTCGGCCTTCGAGTCCGATCCCTTCGTCGTCAGTATCAAGGACCATATCGTGGCAAAAAACGCGCTCGGGGACCGCGTAGTCGCCCTCATGCGATCGCTGTAGTTTTTTTACAAAAAATCTTCAAAAAATATTTGGTAGTTCAAAAAAGTTGCGTTCAAAAAATATTTGGTAGTTCAAAAAAGTTGCGTATCTTTGCAGCCCGTTTGGGAAAGGCGGTATGTCTGCCCCGGACTTGGGAACGAAAGAGATCATTGACAAGACTGTTAAAATCGCCATAGAAGATATGGCGAGACAAGTACAAGCAAGTACCGAACCAAGACTATTGTAAGATAGTTGAAAAAATTCGAGAAGCGTTAATTCTTTGAAAAGAGTTAATTATTTTTGAGAGATTTTGCGTCAGCGCGCGAAACCCGCAGTGATGAAATGTGAGCGACCTGTCGGTCGTGACCGTTGAAGAGCAAGGGTGACAAAGCGATGGCGGAAAAGAATCAAAATAGAGGTCGAGATCAAGCTAAACATTTAATTTTATACAATGAAGAGTTTGATCCTGGCTCAGGATGAACGCTAGCGGCAGGCTTAACACATGCAAGTCGAGGGGCAGCATGAGAGCGTAGCAATACATTCTTGATGGCGACCGGCGCAAGGGTGCGTAACGCGTGAGCAACTTGCCCGCATCAGGGGCATAATCGGTGGAAACGCCGTCTAACTCCCCATAACATACGAGGTGGCATCACTTTGTATTGAAATCCTTGGAGGATGCGGATGGGCTCGCGTGACATTAGGCAGTTGGCGGGGTAACGGCCCACCAAACCTACGATGTCTAGGGGAACTGAGAGGTTAATCCCCCACACTGGAACTGAGACACGGTCCAGACTCCTACGGGAGGCAGCAGTGAGGAATATTGGACAATGGAGGGAACTCTGATCCAGCCATGCCGCGTGCAGGATAAGGTCCTATGGATTGTAAACTGCTTTTGTACGGGAGCAATAAGGTCCACGTGTGAATAAGCATCGGCTAACTCCGTGCCAGCAGCCGCGGTAATACGGAGGATGCGAGCGTTATCCGGATTTATTGGGTTTAAAGGGTGCGTAGGCGGCTTGGTAAGTCAGCGGTGAAATTCAGATGCTCAACATCTGTCGTGCCGTTGAAACTGCTGGGCTTGAATGCGGATGCCGTGGGAGGAATGTGTGGTGTAGCGGTGAAATGCATAGATATCACACAGAACACCGATTGCGAAGGCATCTCACGAATCCGCGATTGACGCTGAGGCACGAAAGTGCGGGGATCAAACAGGATTAGATACCCTGGTAGTGGTTGAAACTCAAAGGAATTGACGGGGGCCCGCACAAGCGGAGGAACATGTGGTTTAATTCGATGATACGCGAGGAACCTTACCCGGGCTCGAACGGCATTTGACGCGATACAGAGACGTATTGCTTCCTTCGGGACAGATGTCGAGGTGCTGCATGGTTGTCGTCAGCTCGTGCCGTGAGGTGTCGGCTTAAGTGCCATAACGAGCGCAACCCTTGCCGTCAGTTGCCATCAAGTAGTGTTGGGGACTCTGACGGGACTGCCACCGCAAGGTGTGAGGAAGGGGGGGATGACGTCAAATCAGCACGGCCCTTACGTCCGGGGCGACACACGTGTTACAATGGTCGGGACAGAAGGAAGCTACACAGTGATGTGGTGCCAATCTCAAAACCCGATCTCAGTT
Source organism: uncultured Bacteroidia bacterium (assembly GCA_902787255.1). Lineage (GTDB taxonomy): Bacteria > Bacteroidota > Bacteroidia > Bacteroidales > UBA932 > Cryptobacteroides. The sequence goes on along the minus strand of CADAFY010000201.1, from coordinate 91 downwards.
CGGATCGGAGTCTGCAACTCGACTCCGTGAAGTTGGATTCGCTAGTAATCGCGCATCAGCCATGGCGCGGTGAATACGTTCCCGGGCCTTG
>CADAFY010000200.1 GCA_902787255.1 uncultured Bacteroidia bacterium | reverse complement strand
GACGTGCAGCAGGAACTGCAGCGGCAGGCTTACCGGATTGTAGAGCACATCGGCGTCATCGGCGGCACCAATGTGCAGTTTGCCCGGAACCCGAAGGACGGGCGCGTCATCGTCATTGAAATCAACCCCCGCACCTCCCGGTCCTCCGCGCTTGCATCCAAGGCAACGGGTTTCCCCATTGCGCTGGTATCTGCCAAGCTGGCCAGCGGACTGACCCTGAAGGACCTGCCCTGCGGCAAGTACGGCACGCTGGACAAGTACGTGCCCGATGGGGATTACATTGTGGTAAAATTCGCCCGCTGGGCTTTTGAAAAGTTCAAGGGTGTAGACGATAAGCTGGGTACTCAGATGCGCGCCGTAGGCGAAGTCATGAGCATCGGCAAAAATTTCAAGGAAGCCTTCCAAAAGGCCATCCGCTCCCTGGAAAAGGGGCGCTACGGCCTGGGGCATGTGAAGAATTTTGACAAGCTCAGCAAGGAAGAACTGCTGAACCTGCTGCGTACGCCGTCTTCCGAGCGCTACTTTCAGATGTACGAAGCCCTGCGCAAAGGCGCTACGGTGGATGAGATTTTCGACATCACCTGGGTGAAGCATTACTTTGTGGAACAGATGAAGGAACTGGTGGAAGAGGAAGAAGCCCTGCTGCAGTACAAAGGTACGACGCCGACCGCGGAAGCACTGGCTCAGGCCAAGAAGGACGGGTTCTCCGATAAATATCTCAGCGAGATCCTGGCAGTATCCGAAGACGATATCCGCCACGCACGGGAAAAAATCGGCGTGGTGGAGGCCTGGGACGGCGTCCATGTGAGCGGCACTCAAAACAGCGCGTATTTCTATTCAACCTATAACGCGCCGGACAACAACCCGGTGTCCGACAGACGGAAGATTATGATTCTTGGCGGAGGTCCCAACCGGATCGGCCAGGGCATAGAGTTCGACTACTGCTGCGTTCACGCAGCCCTGTCCCTTAAGAAGCTGGGCTTTGAGACGATCATCGTCAACTGCAACCCGGAAACGGTTTCCACGGACTACGATACGTCGGACAAACTGTACTTTGAGCCCCTGACACTGGAAGACGTGTTAAGCATTTACTATAAAGAAAAACCCGTCGGCGTCATCGCCCAGTTCGGCGGCCAGACTCCGTTGAATCTGGCGGACAAGCTGAAGGAAGAAGGCGTCAATATTTTAGGCACCACGCCGGAGGTCATCGATCTGGCGGAAGACCGGGACCAGTTCCGGAAGGTGATGGACAAGCTGGGCATCCCCATGGCGGAGTCCGGCATGGCCAGCACGGTGGAAGAAGCCATCGCCCTGGCTCACGAAATCGGTTACCCGGTCATGGTGCGTCCGTCCTTCGTACTGGGCGGCCGCGGTATGGAAGTAGTGCACGACGACGAGCAGATGCGGGATTATATGGCGGCGGCCATCGGCGTAACGCCGGACCGGCCCATCCTTATCGACCGTTTCCTGCACAATGCGCTGGAATGTGAAGCAGACGCCATCTCCGACGGCAATGACGCTTACGTTCCCGCAGTGATGGAGCATATCGAACTGGCCGGCATCCATTCCGGCGACAGCGCCTGCATCCTGCCCAGCCGGCAGATTTCGCCGGAAAACCTGAAGACTATTCAAGAGTACACGCGGAAGATTGCGGTGGAAATGAACGTGGTAGGCCTGATGAACATGCAGTACGCTATCGAGGATGGCAAAGTGTACGTGCTGGAGGCGAACCCCCGGGCATCCCGTACCGTGCCTCTGGTCTCCAAGGTCTGCGGCATCAGTATGGTGCCCCTGGCTACCGATATCATCACGGGTTCCCTTACCGGGCGTCCGTCGCCGGTGCCGGAACTGAAAGAAAGACATATTCCTTATTATGGCGTAAAAGAAGCTGTGTTTCCCTTTAACATGTTCCCGGAAGTGGATCCGGTGCTGGGGCCGGAGATGCGCTCCACCGGCGAAGTGCTGGGCCTTGCCGAAACAGTGGGCGAAGCCTACTTTAAAGCCCAGGAAGGAGCCAGGTCAGTGCTGCCTCTGAAAGGTACGGTGCTGCTGTCCATCAGCGATGCGGACAAGGGCGAAGCCGTGGAAGTTGCCAGAGCTTTTTATGAAGACGGCTTCAAGGTCATTGCTACGGCCGGTACGGCGAAGCTGATCGAAGAGGCGGGCATTCCGGTGGAACGGGTCAACAAGATCTACGAAGGCCAGCCCAACATCGAGGATTGGATTATCAACGGCAAAATCCAGCTGATCGTGAACACACCGGCGGGCAAGACGGCGGCTCATGACGACAGCTACCTGCGCAAGGGAGCCATCAAGCACCGGGTCACTTACATTACCACCATGGTGGCGGCGAAAGCGGCGGCGGAAGGCATCAACCAGATGAACAAACACGGAAACAGCGAAGTGCTTTCCCTGCAGGAATGGCACGGGCTGATTAAGTAACCGTTGAATCATTATTAATAAAAAGAAAAGGACCAGGCAACGCAAAAACGGAACCGATTGCTATTCCATGGATTTATGTGCCTATGGCTTCGAAACTCAGGGCTTCGCCCTTCAGACAGTCTCGCCATCACGGCACATTTCATCTCATGGAATGACGCAATCGGTTCCTACGTTTTGCTTTTGCCTGGTCCTTTAGCTTTTTACTAAAACGGTTCAAGATATAAAAAAGCACCGGCTGTATCTCGCATGAGACACAGTCGGCGTTTTCCGTTTTATTACAAGAAACTTGTGAATTTATTCTTACGCGAACTTCTTGCCGGTGAGCAACTCGTAAGCTTCTTTGTATTTGGCGATGGTCTTTTCAATAATATCCTGGGGCAGGATTTCCGCGTTGTTGGCTTTCAGGTAGTCGCGGACAAACTGTTTGTCATAGGAAGGCTGGGACTTGCCGGCTTCGTAACCCTTCAGGGGCCAGAAGCGGCTGTTGTCGGGAGTCAGCATTTCGTCG
>CADAFY010000199.1 GCA_902787255.1 uncultured Bacteroidia bacterium | reverse complement strand
GGTGTCCCCCGTATCAAAATTTTTAGTAAATTCGCAGAGAATATGAGAAAGAGGCAGAATATCGTTTTGGAAAGCGTTCGCATCGAAGCCATCGCAGCGGAAGGCAAAGCCTTGGCGCACATCGACAATGCGGTGATTTTCGTTCCGTACGCTGTTCCCGGCGATGTGGTAGACATCCGCGTGACCAAAAAGAAGAAAAACTATATGGAGGGGCTGATTCTCCGTATGGTAACGCCTTCACCGGAGCGACTGGAGCCTTTCTGCGAGCATTTCGGGCTGTGCGGCGGCTGCAAGTGGCAGATACTTCCTTACGAAATGCAATTGGCGGCCAAACAGCAGCAAGTGGAGGACCAACTGGTACGGCTGGGGCATCTGGAAATCCCGCCTATCTCCCCTATTCTGGCCTCAGATAATACCACTTATTACCGTAATAAACTGGAGTTTACCTTCTCGGACAAGCGTTGGCTGATGGACGATGAACGGCCGGAGGAAGGTGAAAATATTCCCTCTTGTCCGGGTGTGGGTTTCCACGTAGGCCGCTTCTTTGACAAAGTGCTGGATATCCGCAAGTGCTGGCTGCAGAGCGAGATTTCCAACGAAATCCGCAATTTCATTCGCGAATATGCCTTTGATAAAGGCCTGTCATTCTATAATATACGCTCCCAGGAAGGCTGGCTGCGCAACCTGATTGTCCGAAACAACCGCCAGGGCGATGTAATGCTGATCCTGGTGGTCAAAGAGGATGAAAAACAATGGCTGAATCCCCTGCTGGACACGCTTCTGGCTCGTTTTCCGAGCATCAAATCGCTCTACTATGTGATTAACGGCAAGGTGAACGACTCCATTTCCGACCTGCCTTGTCAATTATATGCCGGTGAGGATGCCATTTACGAAGGAATGGAGAACTTGCGCTTCAAAATCGGTCCCAAGTCCTTCTATCAGACGAATACGGACCAAGCCTACAAATTATACAGTGTGGCGCGTGAATTTGCGGCCCTGACGGGCTCCGAGACGGTTTACGACCTCTATACAGGCACTGGAACCATCGCCCAGTTCGTCAGCGGGAAAGCGGCTAAAGTCGTAGGGATTGAATATGTGCCCGAGGCCATCGAGGACGCTAAAAACAACGCCCAAGCCAACCATATCACGAATTGCGAGTTTTTCGCCGGCGATATGAAAGATGTGCTGACGTCGGATTTCATCGCCCGGCACGGACAGCCGGATGTGATTATCCTGGATCCCCCGCGCGCCGGCATCCATCCCGATGTGGCCAAGGTGATTCTGAAAGCCGCACCTGCCCGTATGGTCTATGTCAGCTGCAATCCGGCTTCCCAGGCCCGCGATTTAGCCCTTTTCTGCCATCCGGAAGATGAACAGGCGCCCCGCTATACCATTACGGCCGTGCAGCCCGTGGATATGTTCCCGCACACCCACCACGTAGAAAATGTCGTTGCCCTCGAGAAAATATGATGCCCGACATTCATATCTCCGATTTCGACTACCCGCAGCCCGAGGAAAGGATTGCCAAATACCCCCTCGCCGAGCGGGATGCCAGCAAACTCCTGTGCTGCAAGCGCCTGCGTCCCGGAACATTTGAAATTACGGACCGTGTGTTCCGCGAACTTCCCGAAATGATTCCGGCGAACGCCCTGATGGTGTTCAACGATACGAAAGTCGTTCCGGCCCGTCTGCATTTTGTCCGCGAAAGCGGCGCGCACATTGAAGTCTTCTGCCTGGAGCCCGACAGCCCCGCCGAATATGCCACCAATTTCGCCGCCACCGCTTCCTGCCGTTGGAAATGCCTCATCGGCAACGCCAAACGCTGGAAAGACGATGTACTGAAATTGTATATGCCCTCCGATGAGGAAGCCGCGCATTCAAACGCTCAAGCATCTCGCGCAAGCCTTGAAAAGATGTCCCTGACGGCCACTTTGGTCAGTCGGGACGGCCAGACGGGGGTTGTGGAGTTCAACTGGAAAGACGGCAGTCCCTTCTCGCGCGTACTGGAACTTTGCGGAAGCATTCCCATTCCCCCGTATTTGAATCGCGACAGCGAAAGTCTGGACTGGGAACGCTACCAGACGCTTTACGCCCATATCCGGGGTTCCGTGGCCGCACCCACTGCGGGTCTGCATTTCACGGAGCGCGTGCTGACGGCCTTAAAAGACAAAGGAGTGGATTTGCAGCAAGTCTGCCTGCACGTGGGCGCCGGCACCTTCCTGCCCGTCAAGGACGACGAGGTAGCCCGCCATACGATGCACCGTGAGCCCTTTGTTGTCTCCAAAGCGCTGCTGCAGCAACTCCGCGACAAGGGAGACCGCCCTTGCGTGGCCGTGGGCACCACCTCGGTCCGCACCCTGGAATCCCTCTATTATGCCGGCGTGCAATGCCTGGAAGAAGGCGCTCCGCACGACATTTCCCAATGGGAACCCTATACCCGAGAATACACTTACAGCACGCAGGAAAGCCTGAATGCGCTGATTGCGTGGCTGGACAGCCAAAAGTTGGAAGCCCTCAGCCTGGGCACCCGCATCATCATTGTTCCGGGCTTCCGCTTCCGCCTCGTAGACAGACTGGTGACCAATTTCCACCAGCCCCAAAGCACTTTATTGCTGCTCGTTTCCGCTTTCACCGGCGGCAACTGGCAGGAAATATACCGACACGCTCTGGACGGCGGTTACCGCTTCCTGAGTTACGGTGACAGTTCGATTATTTACTAAAACCCAATAAACCTAATCATTATGGCATCCGACTTATCAGAATTTGAAGAAATACGCCCCTACAACGACGAAGAGGCCGTAGAGAAACTCAACAAGTACGCCGGGCACCCCATTGCCGGCAAATTCAGTTATTCCGGCCTGGAGCACATACTCAACAACGGAAAGTTCCTGGCGATGAGCAATCACCGCGACATCGTGCTCGACCCGGCCTTCATCCAACTCATCCTCTTCAAGAACGGCATTCCTTTCTCGGAAATCGCCGTGGGCAGCAACCTGCTACAGAATGAGTTGATTGAGACCCTCATCCGTTCCAACCGGATGATCAAGGTCTTGCGCGGGATTCCCGTTCGCGAACAGTATCTGACCTCCCAACTCCTCTCCAAGTACATTCGCGAAAGCATTACGACCGGACGCAGCAGCGTATGGATTGCCCAGCGCCAGGGCCGCAGCAAAAACGGCATCGACGAGACCGAGCAAGGGCTGATCAAGATGCTGGATATGAGCGGTACCAAGGATTTCCAGCAGAATTTCGAAGAACTCAACATCGTCCCGATGAGCATTTCCTACGAATACGAGCCCTGCGACATACTCAAGGCCCGCGAACTGCTGATTTCCAAGACCCAGAAGTACATCAAATCGCCGGGAGAAGACACCAACAGCATCCTGACGGGCATCCAGAAGTACAAAGGAAACATCCACATTTCCATCGGAACGCCCATCACGGCCAATGAAATCAGCGCCGCGGCCCTCTGCAATGTCGCCAACGACCGCTACAGATGGATGCGTCACCTCATCGACAACCGCATCATCATCGGCTATCACCTTTGGAAAACCAATTACATTGCCTACGACATCCTGGACGGAAAAGACCGTTTTGTCAAGTTCTACACAGAAGCCGACAAAGTCGATTTCGAGGCCTATATGCAGAAGCAATTCGAGTTGGTGGAGCCGGAACTGGACAGAGACGCCCTGCGCGAGATTTTCCTGGGCATTTACGCCAATCCCATCGTCAGCAAAGAAAAGTTGTTCGGATAAGAGCCTGGGCCTAGCATCTACGATTGTCCGTGCAGCGCTTAGAGCGCGATGCAAAGCCCCATATAAACGAGTCCCAGAAGGAGCAGCAATGCTCCTTCTATTTTGTTGAGTTTCTGCTTGTTGATAAAGAGGGTATAAACCATCAGCAGCACAGCACTGAGCATCAATGCGCCATAATCCCAATAGTTGATGTGCTCCATCGACAAAGGGCGGATGACGGCGGAGCCGCCCAGAATCAGTAATATATTAAAGGTATTGGAGCCGATGATATTGCCCAGGGCCAACTGACCTTTCCCTTTGATGACGGCCATCAGGCTGGTCGCCAACTCCGGCAAAGAAGTTCCCGCTGCAATCAGGGTAATGGCAATGACTTTGTCGCTGACGCCCGCCATTTTGGCAATCTCGCAGGCGTTATCGACAAAAAGATTTCCGCCGTAAACCAGGCCGAACAATCCGCCCAAGACCAAAAGAATACTGACGAAAAGAGAACGTTTGACCGGTTCCCGGGGGGCTTTATCCGCTTCTTCCTTGTTTTCCTGGCGCTCCCGCTTGAAATTCCAAATAAAATAGGCTACGAAGATACTCAGAAAAATGATTCCGTCCAGCAAGGTCAGATTCTTTCCTTCGCTCAAGCCGAATACAATGAGCAATAGCGTCGCAAAAACATTGATAGGAATATCGTAGACGCGGTTGCGGCGGGTTATAAGGATAGGGGAAATGGCCGCTGTCAGGCCCAAAATAATAGCCGTATTAAAGATATTGGAACCGATGATGTTGCCAACGGATATGTCGGAATTACCTTGAATGGCAGACAGGAAACTGACCACCATCTCGGGAGCCGAGGTTCCCAGCGCCACAATCGTCAGACCGATGACAAATTCACTTACGCCAAAGCGTTTCGCAATATCGGATGCCCCACTGATGACTCCATCTGCACCAAAGGTCACGAGAAGGAGACCCAACACTAACAATAATACTGTCACAAATGTTTCCATACTGCGAAGGTACGAAATTTTTGAGCGATGTA
>CADAFY010000198.1 GCA_902787255.1 uncultured Bacteroidia bacterium | reverse complement strand
CGCCGGCATAGAAATCGACGGTCACGGATTGGGAAGATACGTGCATCTTGTAGCTTCCGCAAGCGAATGAACGACTGTACGCCTTGACGCCGTCCTTGTATTCCGCAAACAATTCGCTCTCATCCGGAGCCGGATTGCCATTGGGCAAGGTCTTGACCTTCTTATGCTCTTCGCCATAGTTTTCCGGACCTTCGCTGAAGAGAGTGTACTGGTCAGATTTTTCACTGGCCCACACACTGTTGACCGTCATCTGCGTAATGCTGCCGCCGTCCCCCTCCCATACCATAAAGTCCGTGGTATGCTCGTGGCCGCAAAGCACGATGGCATTGCGCTTGGCGAACAGCTCACGGAAATGACGGCGTGCGAGGGTATGCTTCTCCTTGGCGCTCCCGTGAAAAAACCAGCGGCAGGTACTACCGTCGGGCGGAAGAATCGTGGAATGGCACAGAACAAAAGTGTAACGGGCATCCTTGCTCTCGTCCAGCAACTTCTCTATCTCGGCATCATCGGGGTGCGAAAAATCAATGACGATATATACATCCGGTCCGACACGGAAGGAGAAATTGGTCTGCTTGATTTCCGTTCCCAGTTCCTGGGACATACGCGCAGGCATAAACTCGTGGTAGGCTTCCTTGGCGCCCGTGCCCCTGTGGTCGTGGTTGCCCTCAACGGTCACAAAGGGAAGGCCGCTGAACTCGCCCTTGAAATAATCCATCACATCCTTGAGCATCTTCTTGTGTACTTCGGGATTGCCGCAGTCGCCCTGGATCAGGTCGCCTGCCTGATAGACAAATTTCGTATCCGGGCTGACCAGTGCCTTGGCGCGCTTGACCAAGCGGGGGCAACGCTCGCGCCACATCTCGCCATTACGGGCAAACTCGGCACGCTGTACGCGGTTGAGCCACTCGACCGGTTCGTTATAGTCGGAGTGGTACACGCTGGCCGGCTCCGTATCGTAATGGGTGTCACCCAAGATAACGACCGAATAACTTTCATCCTGCACGGCGGACTTCTTGGCATTGCCGCAGGAAAGGACGGCCAGCAACATCAACACACCCGGTACAAACCGAAGGAAAGAAGAAAATTTGCTCATAACTTTTTTATCAATTTTTGAAAAGGTACATCCTTGCAAAGGTAATCCGAATTTCTGACCTTACAAAGTCCCCAGCCAAGTGATGAAAGCGGAGGGCCAGTCCGGCCAGTTGACCTCGGCGTGTCCGCCCGTCTCGTGGGGATTGTCGAAGTATACGGCTCCGGCAGCCTGGCAGGCATTGACATACCACAGGCTGTTGGTCGAATAAGGTACGGTCGTATCATCTTTTGAATAAGCGATAAAGGCCGGCGGCATATCGGCCGTCACATTTTCCTCCGCACTGAACTGGCGGATGAGTTCCTCGGACGGAGATGTGCCCAGCAACTGATCCACACTGCCTTTGTGGGTGTAGTCCCGACGCATCGTGATGACGGCGAACTGCGGAGCCTGGAAGTCCAGTTTGGTCTTGTTGCGCTGGGCCGTTATCACACACAGGTGGCCGCCGGCGCTGCCGCCGGTGATGCCGAGCTTGGTATAGCCGCCCCAGGAGGCGCGGTTGGAGTCCATCAGTGCGACGGCCTTGTCCATATCGGCAAGGGTGATATCCCGCTTGGTTCCTTTCGCCGGCAGGGTATAATATACCATAGCCATTGTAAAGTTGGAAGTAAATTCACGCAGCCAGTTATTGACTTCGTAATTGGAGTGCGTGGAATAGCCGCCGCCCGGACAGAAGACCATACCATATTGGTTGTTCTCCCGGAAATGATACACTTTCATATAACCGACATCCGAGAGAGGGACCACAAGATAGTCACTGTCAGACAAACCGATAACCTCAATGCGGACCTCGTCCAGCAGCATACGCAGCTGGTCCGTGCCAGCCGTCGTGCCAGCCGTCGAACGATCGGGGCCGATGGCGATGCGGTCCATCGAAGTGATGCCGTCCACCTCGTAGGTATAATCCTGCCATTCTTCGGTCAAAGGAATGTTATATACCAGTCCGGTATAAGTGCCGCCAGGCATCACGAGGTCGTTGGCCTCTGTAGGCATCACGAGGTCGTTGGCCTCTGTAACCTGGGTGTCGTCGTGGAAGACGCCGATGCGGGCCACTCCGGGATCGTTCATATAGCGGGCTGCCTTGAACCGCACTCGAAGTTTGGCTTTCTTGTCGGCCGGGATGCTCTGCAAACGGGGCGTCAGGTAGAGACAACCGTAACACTCAGCCCCGAGTTTGAGGTAGCCGGCGTGACAGCAGGACAAGGCGCTCTTGCCCTCGGTCCATTCGGCCCAGTCTTTCTGACGGGTAGTCATAATGGAATTGAGCATACCCCAACTCGGATGGAAAAGACGGCACTCTTCCACACCGGGTTTGAGGGTGAAACCGGATGGATTCCGGCCCGTGGCTTTTTGAACGGTCGTCAACGAAGCATACCCATCCGGGACATAGCCCACCGCCCGGTCTCTGACATCGCCATACCACACCAGTTCGCCAAAGTCCTCCGCCAAAATGGTCTGATACAGCTTTGCGCTGCCAAACGCACCAATCTGGATATTGGTCCAACTGGTCGTCTGGGCTGCGATGACATCCGTCGATTGGGACAAATCGGTTGCCGTAGCCTTGAAATAATACGATGTACCGCTGTTCAAGCCCGAGAAGATGAAGCGCGGGGCACTGGAAATCCAGTATGAAGCACCGGCGGGAGTGGTCCATTCGACCACGGGGGTCGTACAGGCACGGTCTGTATAGAGGCCGAAGGTATAGGGATGAGCCACATCGGCTGCGCCGTCCGTAAAGTGGCTGGGGCTCCAGGTAAAAGTCAGGGTGGAAGAGGTACTCTGCGCCAGACGGGCGGGAATACCATCGGCATCGCTCAACGCCGTGACGGTCAGCACGATTTCGTCCAGCATAAAGCGCACCTGCGCACTGCCCGCCGCTGTACCGGCCCGCTCACGGTCGCCGCCGATGGCGATACAATCGCCTTTCTGCACCCCGCTGATCTCACATTCAAACGACTGCCAGCCGTTGGTGACGGTCGCCTCCGCCTGCTGGCTGTCCCCGGCCGACTCCACGTGGAAGGCCCGGGTGATATTGACATCCGGATATACCGTACCCCGGACAGCCTGCACCTTGATGTAGGATTTCTCCGAAAAAATGGAACGGGCCGCTTTGTAAGATACTTTGATGGTTGCGTTCTTGCCCTCGGGAATACAGTCGATAGGCGGGGTTACGAGGCTTCCGGTACAGTTGGAGGCCCCCATCTTGACATAGCCCGGACGGGCGCAGACGACGGGCTCGTTGAGTTCGTGGATCTCAGACCAGGTATCGAGACGCGTCCCGGTGACACAGTTGCGCATCTCGCGGAAGAAACGGGCCTCGTTCCCTATGCACTGATAGGTGCAGGGAGTAGGATTGATGCCGGACAGCCCCTTGAAATACATATCGGAAGGTGTGCCGCCCGCTTTGTAGTTGGCATAGGGGATATAGCCGGCGCTGCCCACATTGACTTGGTCGCCGAACCAGAGCAACTCGCTGAAATCCTCGGCGAGAATGACATCGTTGACGGAAGCCGCCGTGGTCTGCATCGTCTTGGGCGTAAAACTCCGTGTCTTGGCTGTCATCACTTTCGTCGTACGGAAAGTCTCCAGCGAGGTGGCGCGGAACCAATACTGGGTGTCAGGAGCCAGGCCGGTGAAGATGAAACGCGGTTCACCGGTGCCAAAAATGGCTGCGCCCTGCCCGTCCTTGGCATTGGCGGGAATATCCCAACTGACCCCCGGAACCGTACAATCGGCATCGCGGTACAAAGCCGCCCGCCAAGGCATCGCCTTGGCCGCATCCCGGTCGGAATAACTCGTCAGGTTCCAATAGAAATTGAGGGTCGAAGAAGTCGTCGTACCGCCTGAATCGCCGTAATAATTGGAATAGACTTCTCCGACATCCACCGAGCCCGCATCTTTGGCCGCATTGCGGTCCATTGTCAAAGCAGAAGTATAAGCCGCCTTGCACTGCCTGGCGTCACTGGTGAAGGCATTGATATAAAAGCCCGCAGCAAACTGGGCCGGCAACACGGGAATCACGTAGGTCCCGGAGGCCAGCACATTGCCGGAAGCCGGTTTGAGGGCGATGCTGGCCCGCTGGTCGGCGACCGACACCAGGGTTCCGTTGGAGGCGACGGAGGCCGTTCCGGCCAGCACTTCATTGGAAACACCGGTCAGGTAGAGCGAAGCGATATCGTTGCGGGTCACCGTCACTTTCATCAAGGCGCAGACATTCTTGAAGGTCAGCGTCGTTCCGTTGCCGGCAGCGACCGACAACAAAGCGGAAGCATCGGCGCCATCCGCAACGGCACGCTGCAAGGCCGGCAGTTGCAGGAGAATGTTATCTCCGTCACGGCCTTTGACGGCCGCATAAGGATAAGCCGCTATGAAGGACTTGGCCCCTTCCGCAATCAGACCGCGGATGACCGCCGAGGAAGAACCGCCTGAAACGACGGTAAAACGTCGGACGGAAGCCGGATCGACATCGTCCCAAAGGGCAATCTCGTCACCGGTATTCCAGCGTACCTGCACGCCGTCGAGGGTAGTTTTGGCCGCCTCGTCGAGGCTCACAGTAAACTCGCGCCACTCGCAGCCCGCGGGCGCTTCCGGCTTGGCAGCGGGCTCACTCCCTTCTTCTGCGGGATTGAGCAGTTCCGCCCGGCTGCAGGAAAGCAGCAACAAAGCCGCCAACAAATAATATACAGTTCGCATATTCATTTATTTTTTCATAATCAGGATATCATCGACAATGATGGTCTCGGTGCCACCGTTCTGAATCCACACGGCATCTCCGGGATAGAGGGTGATGTCGAAGAAGAACTTCTTGTCATCTCGCTTTGAGTAGTCGTTGAAGTGGAGGGAAGAACTGGCGCCGGAAGCCCAGGGATAGAGGCTTTCCTTGATGACAACCTGCTGGGCAGCAGGATCGAAGGCACCGGTGGAGGCACGCCAGATATTGATGGTCAAAGCCGTACCGGAGGCACTCAAGTTACGGGTGAGACGGGGTGTCGCCACGAAGCAACCGAGGTTTTCCAAACCGAGCTGCCCCATCAACGGACGGGCCAACTCACCGCAGAACCATCCGGCAAAGTCACCGGTCACTACATTGCCGCCGGAAGAGAGTCCCTTGTAAATGGGACGGTCCGCCCAGGTGGTGCCGCCGTTGTAGCAACTCTCGCTCTCCGTGGTCTGCTTGGTCAATTGCCAGGTATCGGTCTGGTGCGGCCCCGTATTGTGGACATAGAAGCACAGTTCGCGATTGTAGTTGGAAGCACTCTTGTAATTGAGGATACAGGAACTGAGCGCAACATTGTTCTTGTAGGCGTATGGCACGCTGCCCGGAGCCCGGTTGGCATAGTCCTGATGGACGCAGAAATCGTCGAAGCCGCAACGGATGACTTCACGGGTTTCCACCTCGTGGACAGGGTCGGTCCTTACGGCAACGGGGGTAGACCAGGCGCCGTCGCCCAATGCGTGGGTCAGCGTCACCGTCGAAGACAGGCTCCCCTGACTCTTGTAAATCGGAGCAGAAACGCTCTTGCGGGTGCGGATACGGGCATAGTAGG
>CADAFY010000197.1 GCA_902787255.1 uncultured Bacteroidia bacterium | reverse complement strand
ATATGGCGTTCAGGCTGATGAGATTGCAAAGATTAAGGCATTGTTGCCTAATTGGTCATTGAGAAGTCTTAGGGAAGAATTGAAAATCGGTCGGCACCTTCAGCGTGAGTTCAACAACGGTACGCCCAGAATGAAAGAAGCCTATCTGACGGCTCAGAAGTTGGAAGGTGTAATAAGTCAGGTCGGGATGCATGCTTGTGCAAATCTTCTTTCTTCTTCTCCACTCGTTGAACGTATTCCGATGATGTCAAAGAATTTCGGAAAAAAATCAATGCGTATGTCTCAATATGACGCTCGGTGGGTCGAAGATGCAGGTGTCCTTAAAATCGATACTCTTGGACTTATCACATTGGATATCATACAAGAATCCGAAGCCTTAATCCGCAAAAATCATGGGGTTGATACATCCAGAATCGTTCTCTCAACTCGTTGCGTTGCATTCTATGTATCGTCCGGGACCGGTGGATTTTTTGCCGGACTATGCCAGAAAAGCATACGGATTAGAACCTGCAAGTTATGTCATCCCTGAAACAGAAAGCATTCTCTCTGAAACATACGGCATGATTCTTTATCAAGAGCAAATCATGATGATGGCACAGAAGATTGCGGGATTTACCCCCGGACAGTCCGATGGACTGAGAAAAGTCGCAGGCTCTATGAATCCTGTTGCCGTTCAACTATCCTCCCATTTTAGAGAACTATTTATTGCGGGGGGAGTGAGTAATGGGTATAATCCAGATTCTCTCGAAAAATTATGGATAAGTATTGAACGGTATGGGATATATGCCTTCCTGAAATCTCATGCCGTTGCTTACACCTGGTTAAGTTACCAAACAGCTTGGCTGAAGGCACATTACCCAAGCTCTCACTTGAAAAGAGCCCTTTTGATAATCGCACTTGTCTTTCCCATTATTTCGTGCAAGACGCAAAACGCAATTCCAGAATCATTAAGGGATGCAACCTGATCCTTTTTGTACTTTAAAAGAAAAATAATCAAATTAAAAGTTGTACATCTTAAAAATTGTAGTATATTTGTAAAAATAGTATTACATATGAATGTATTGGACTTTTTGGACGCCAATAAGTATTCCGGAAAGAATACTTTCGTAGAGCAAGCACAATTTATAAAGGATAATTGGGGCTGGCTGAAATACTCTTATGCGATTGCTATCAAGGTAAGAAGCCGGATGGATACCCTAGGCATGACCCAAAAGCAACTATCCGAGCGGCTTGGTTGTTCGCAGCAACACATTTCTGTTTTGTTGAATGGCCGGGTCAATATGACGCTGGAGACGCTCGCAAAATTAGAGGACGCCTTAGGGATAGGACTTCTCAATCCATCATTGACGGAATTTCAAGAGGGGAGTCAACCGGCATATCTCTGCGACTCAGCAATTGACCCGTGCGCATCTCCTCGTCCTCAAACAAAAAATCTCGTATCCAGTTACAAGCCAAGAAAAAAGAAAGGCCCGAAAAAGAAAGAATAAACGCAGGAAACAAATTTGTCAGTCACAACTGACGAATCTATCGGGCGAGGTAGGATAGAATGTCGTTCCAGACGATGTCGTGGCGGGTCTCGTTGTGGATTTCGTGACGCATACCGGGATAGAGTTTGAGGCTGACCTCTTGATAGCCGCGCGCTTGCATCATCCGGACGGCTTTGGCGAGCGCCTTGTCATCGATGCGGCAGGGGTCCAGTTCACCGGAGATGAAGTGGACGGGAAGCCCCGGATGGTCTGTCTTGCCGGGATGGCTGTAGCAGTCTTTCATCAGCAGGAGCAGGTTGAGAAAACCGTCGGCGGTGAAGACATACTGGCACAGGGGATCGCTGTGATACGCCTTGAGAATGTCGGGATCGGAGCATACCCAGGCGGATTTCCAGCCCTCATTCTTGAAAGGCTTGTTGTAGGAGCCGAAGGACATCGCTTGCATAATGCCCGGGCGGTAATGCCAGCCTTTGATGCGGCCTATCAGTTTGGCCAGGAGGATGCCCGCTCCCTTTGCCGGATTGTCGGAAGGGCAGCCGCATACGATCAGGCTGTCAATCAAAGCGTCATAGCGCTTGGCATAGGAACGGACGACCAGGGAGCCCATACTGTGGCCGAAAAGGGTGAGCGGAACGCCGGGCCATCGGGATTGGGCCCATTGTGTCACGGCTTTCAGGTCTTCGACCATCGCCAGCCAGCCGCCTTGGCCCATATAGCCCAAGTCCGCTGAAGAGCGGATGGAGGCCCCGTGCCCGCGGTGGTCATTGCAGACCGTGGCGAAGCCGTTCCCGGCAAGGAACTCCATCAGCGGGATATACCTTTCCTTGTGCTCGCACATCCCGTGCGCAATCTGGACGATGCCTTTGGGGGCCGTCGGGGGTTCAATATACAAGAGGGACAGATTCAGTCCGTCCACCGGAGAAGACAAAATGTCGGTTTTCATACTTGCTTGAAGTCCACGCCTTTGAAGGTACCGCGGACTTCGTCGACGAGGGCGCGGAATTTCTCGCGGCCGGTCTGTTCATCGAGGGCGTACCAACGGGCGACGATATGGAGTTTGGCGACAAAGCCGAGAATCGCTTCGAGGGTAAACCAGTCGAAGGTGGTGAGGGCGTCAATCTTGTCCCAGTAGAGTTGGTCCAGCGCTTTCTCCCGGCTGAGCAGGTCGGCGGCGCCGAGGGCGGTTTGGGTGGCCGCCGCTTCTTCGAATTCAGGCAATTCGACCGCTTCGCCGGTCTCTTCGTCCGTGAGCGTCAATACGCTAGTGCCGGCGGGACGGCTAAGGCGCGCATTCAGGAACTCCACTTTGGCATTGCGAACGAAGAGGTCAAAGAGAAAGAATTCGCGGATGAAACGATTGCGCTCAGCGATGGCCTTCTTGTAAAAGTCAGCGCCCAAATTCTCTTTGTTGTAGCCGCTTTCCAGCAACTCGACCACCTTGCGGTCCTTCTCGGAAAGCAATTCGAGTATCTGGGCAATCCATTCCTCCGGCGTATCCTTGGTGAAGGCGTAGTCGGGAGTGAGGACCGGCAGGGACGCTATTATATAATGGTAGTTGTTCATTCTCCGAAAAGGATTTTCCGGGTAGCAGGACGCAGATAAGAAGAAATGAGTTCCCGGAACGCGGCTTCATCGAGGCTGATGAAATAGCCGCCGTCCTTGGGACCGATTTTCAGTCCGCCGGCGATGTTCTTGGAGAAAGAGACTTCCACGCCCGCGCCGAGCATTTGGGACAGTTCATTCTTGACGAAAGGCTCCAAGGCGGCCTTCTGGCTCTCGGAAAGGACAAGCGAGAGTTCGCACGCCTGGTCTTTGTTGAAGCCTTTGGCAACCGCCGTGATGATTTCTTTGACGAAGGCAGTTTCGGAAAGGGCTTCCTTGACAGCCAGTTCGCTCATTTTGGCAACCACCAGGCTTTCAATGCTCTGGCGGGTCACGGACAGGGTTTCGCGGGAGGCGAGGGCCAGGTCGGAATCGGCCTTGTGTTTGAGGTCAGCGGCGTCTTTCTCCGCTTTGGCGAGAATGGCTTCAGCCTGGGCTTTCGCCTCAGCGATAATGGCATCCGCCTTCGCTTTCGCATCGGCGAGAATCTGCTCGCCTTCCTGTTTTCCTTTGGACAAACCTTCGTTGTACAGTTTGTCAGTAAGTTCTTGCAATTTGTTCTGCATATCTGTTTCGTTTCTATATTTCAGTTCTATCTTGCAAAAATACGAGCAAACCGAGAGAAAAACAAATTTTTTTGCGGGAACATCGAGCAAACCGAGAGAAAAACAAATTTTTTTGATTTTTATGTCCGTTCGCGCTCCTTTTCGGGGCGAGCAAAATTTAAGTGACGGAAATCGTCGCTCCGATGTTGAAAAAATTGTTAATAA
>CADAFY010000196.1 GCA_902787255.1 uncultured Bacteroidia bacterium | reverse complement strand
ATCCGGCCAGAATGTTTATAGAATGGAATGAAATGACACAGGGCCGCTTACGATGAAGCGGCCCTGGATGAATGGGAATGATTGGTGGTTTTGTTATTCTGAAACTGGACGCACAGATAGCCCGTTGCAACGGTCGCCGTAACTCCTACCGACACCGTCGGAATCGAAGTAGACGCCCCATGCGCGGTTCGGATTGCCCGAATTGAGAGACGAGGACCAGTAGAAGCCGTAGGAACCGGCATCGCTGAGATCCGTGACGCGCCGGTAACCGGCAGCGGGAAGGAATATACTATTGCCGTTGGAGGCGGTGACGATTCTTCCCTTCACTCCGGTTCCGTTATAGTTTGTCGTCCAAGTCCAGGTGCACATGGTCCTTAGTTCAGTCCACTCAGCATCCGTAGGCATACGCCATTTTCCGCCAAGCCTGGCACGGGCGGCGTCGTCGGCGTAATCGTAATCGCTGAACTCGGCCTTATCGTCAGGGTCGCCCTCACCATCCCAATGATCGGCCTTGTAGGAAGGACAATACCTTGTCAGTTTGTCATTACCTCCGTTGCACCATTTGTACGTCGACCAGTCATAATTATTCTTCGGCGCAGTCTCACCCCAGGCGTAGTAATCTCCATAATCCGTCTCATTGGCGCAGAGGCCGCTGGAGGAAAGATTGGACTTAGCCCAGAACAGCTTATAGGTGGTCCCGTCCTCCCGGGTCATTACGATGCCAAGGTCTACGGCTCCTGCGGGAACCTTCGTAGCGGGGTCGGGCTTGTCTTTGTTGCAGGATCCCGCCAGCATCATCATCGCGGCCAGTAAGAGGTAAATCAATCGTTTCATACGCAGAGTTTTTGGGGATAACGTTGCAAGTTAGTGATTTCCCCGGATTTCTCAAAAGCTTTTGATCCCGGGAGAATTAGTTTTTGGGAAATAACGGAGGAAGGACGGCTAGCGGATATTGATGTCCGCGTAATTCGGGTAGTGGTCGGTCAGTTCGACGGTGAAGTAAGCATAAATACGTTGGAAGACAAGGATTTCCGTTGTGTTCTTGCCGCGGATTTCCCCGTTGCCGTTGTAGAGGAGGAACTGGTCGATGCAGCCCATGCCGTCCTCGTTGGTCTTGTTCTCCTTGCGGGAGAAGGCTTTGGAGTTGCACTGGTGGTGGCCGCAGCGCGGGTCGCTGCTGACGCGGGCGAGGCGGTGGAGCGGCTTGTAGCCGGCGGCAAGGAGTTGTTTCATGGGCTTGGAATCCAGCTTGCAGTTCATGTCGCCCACCATGAAGACAGGGCAGCCGCGGGTGAAGACGGCGTCGTCCGCCTCGGTCATCATCTTGCGGACCTGGGCGACACGGGCCTCGTTGCTTCCGGGCTGGGCCTTTTCACTCTTCCACCAGAGGTGGGTGTTGATGACCATGAATTCCTTTCCGTTCTCATTCAGGGTGAAAATCGCCGAATTGTAGGACTTGGAGCCCTTGTTGCTCCAGGCGGCGGGTTCGTACTTGTGGTATCTGGTTTCCTGAAGGGTCACGGACTCGGGGTTGTAGAAGATCGGCGTATGGTTCCAGACCTCGCCGGGGATATAGGCCATCCGGTAGCCGCGGGCTTCCATGTCGGGACGGAAGTACTGGTCCATATTCGGGCCGTACTCCTGCAGTGTCACGATGTCCGGCAGGAAGGCCCAGACCACTTCCAGCAGGCCGCGGGCACGGACGGGGTCGGAGCAGTCGGCCCCCAGCGCCGCCCATCCGGGGGCGTTCACGTCTTTGCCGTAGTCCCAGATGTTGTCGTCCAGAATCCGGAGGTTGGTGCCTTCCTCGCGCTTGAAGAGGAATTCGCCGTAAATGTTGCCCGTCTCCGGTTTCCGGGGGATACCCTTGCCGAGGCGCTCGACGGCCCGCGTCAGCGCCCAGCAGCCGCCGCCGGCGATGACAAGCTTGCCGCCACGGAGACCGAGGTAATAGTCAAAGGTGTCGGGCTTGCCGACATAGAAGGCAGCGGACTCCGGGCGGTTGGTCCGCCCGACGAGGATCTCCTTTTTGACGGCGGGCGTCTCGTCCGTGACCACGGGAATCGTCACGCCCGTCTGCAGCGCCACCTCCGCGGCGACGGCAGTGGCGATCTCAGCGCCTTCCTCCGCCTCCGCAGCGGCGGGATAGACGATGACATACTTGGAGAGGTCGATCTTCGCACCGGCAGGGAGCAGCAGTGCCATGGCGGCTAAGGAAAGCAATAACCTTTTCATATCCAATCAATTACGATATAGTGAATTCTCATAAGAAGTGCTCCGGCTTCCAAAGTTAAGCATTTTTCGACAGACTTGCGTGGTTCGTTGTTCTATTTCCACTCTATCTCCTCAATCATCTTATCCGTCAGTTGACTGATATCCGTACCTTTTGTTTTGGAGAATGTCGGGATTAATCTGATTGCGAATATCTCCAGCCAGATTGAGCGGTACGCTATCAAGATGGAGAACGGGGACCATTTTCGAGCATCTACCTGTTGAGAACATGGTCTATGCTAACCAACAGTCCTATTATGATGCTATCAACAAGAGTTCTGATATTGGCAATAGCGGCCCCTTTATCGACTTTATGCTGGAGGAAATCCTGAATGCACTTGTCGGCCATCAGGGGAAATCCAATGCAGAAATTGCCGATGAAAAAGGACTCAATCATCAGCAAGAAAAGGTGCTGGATTGATTATGCCAGCCAGAAAAAGCTAACTGGCACCGGACCGAGGAGGAATACCGGAGTAATGCCATAGCCGACCCTCCACACCTTTCCCACTAAAGTCTGGAAATGTGGTGTGCCCGGGTCTCTGATTGATGAATAGCCCTGGAATAGTGAACCGGCTGCCTGGAGGGATGGCGGCGGTCCTGGGGCTATTTTTTTCTATTCTCCCCAAACGGGACGGATGTTTAAACCCCACTCCCGGAGAATACTTCCACCCATCCATCCACCGTCTACATAAGCGACAGGCTTTGAATTCTTTAGATCGACACTTCCC
>CADAFY010000195.1 GCA_902787255.1 uncultured Bacteroidia bacterium | reverse complement strand
AAGAATACCTTTCTCGTAAGGGTCGTTCTTTCCGTTAATCTGATCAAAGCCTTTGCAACCGTCCAGCGTACGGAACGTACCCATCAAGTTGCCGCTGTCATCCGCGCCGGGCACCCATTTGACTTTGCGAACGCCTTTCTTGGCGCGGGCATCCTTCATCGTAAACTCCACAGAGAGATTGTTGGCAGAGAAACGACCGGGGCCTTTGTAACGCAAGGTCAACGCATCGGTACGAATCGTAACCGCATTCTTGCTGACCGTTTTCTTGAAAGAAGGAACATCCAAGCGGCGATTGGTGATAGCCAACGTGGCATTGTCTTCAAAAACGCCGTTCTCGGACCATTCCATACGAATCAACTGCGGGGTCAGAACCGTAAAACGGGCATTCCCGCATACGACGACGGCCTCGGGATTGGCAACGGGATCATTACTTACGGTCTCCGTCGCAGAAAGAGAAAGGACAGAAACGAAGAACAAGGCAAGTGTCGGGAGCAGCGCCCGAACAGAAAAACGATGTAGGTGCATAAGCATCATATTTAATGTATTAAACAATTATCTGGAAGTTGTCTTTACAGATTGCGAAGGAGCACGCCCAGGTCCACCTGCTGATGAATGATGCCGGGAAGTTCCTCCATCTTGACGCGGTCCTGCTTCATTGAGTCGCGGTAGCGAAGCGTCACGGTGCCGTTCTCAATGCTGTCGTGGTCCACCGTGATGCAGAAAGGCGTACCGATGGCATCCTGACGGCGATAGCGCTTGCCGATGGAGTCTTTCTCATCATACTGGCAGTTGAAATCGAATTTGAGCATATCCATAATCTTCTGCGCCAGTTCCGGAAGTCCGTCTTTTTTGACCAAGGGAAGCACGGCGGCCTTGACCGGAGCAAGCGGAGCGGGAATGCTCATCACCACGCGGGTCTCTCCGTTTTCGAGGGTCTCTTCCTTGAGCGAATGGGAGAGAACGGCCAGCACCATACGGTCCACGCCGATGGAAGTTTCGACCACATACGGGGTATAACTTTCGCCGCTTTCGGGGTCGAAATACTGAATTTTCTTGCCGGAGAATTTCTGGTGGTTGCCCAGGTCGAAATCCGTACGGGAGTGAATACCTTCCAACTCCTTGAAGCCAAAGGGGAAGTTAAACTCGATGTCCGTGGCAGCGTTGGCGTAGTGGGCCAATTTTTCGTGGTCGTGGAAACGGTAGTTCTCCGCACCCATTCCGATATTGACGTGCCAGGCCATCCGGTTCTTCTTCCACTGGGCGAACCATTCGAGTTCCGTGCCCGGTTTGATGAAGAACTGCATCTCCATCTGTTCGAATTCACGCATACGGAAGATGAACTGACGGGCCACAATCTCATTGCGGAAGGCCTTGCCAATCTGGGCGATACCGAAAGGAATCTTCATACGACCGGTTTTCTGCACATTGAGGTAGTTGACGAAAATGCCCTGTGCTGTCTCGGGACGGAGGTAAATGGTATTGGCCTCTTCGCCCACGCTGCCCAGTTGGGTGGAAAACATCAGGTTGAACTGACGGACTTCGGTCCAGTTCTTGGTACCGGAAATCGGGCAGGCAATCTCGCAATCGATGATAATCTGGCGGAGTTCCTTCAAATCGTTGGCATTGAGCGCATCCGCCATTCTCTTGCGCACCTCGGCGATTTTCGCGTTGTTGCGCGCGCAGTTAGGGTTGGTCTCGCGGAATTTCGCCTCATCGAACGCCTCACCGAATTTCTTGCGGCCCTTCTCCACTTCTTTGTTGTTCTTCTCCTCCAATTTGGCGATATAATCCTCAATCAGCACATCCGCGCGATAGCGTTTCTTGGAATCCTTGTTGTCAATCAAGGGGTCGTTGAAGGCGCTCACATGGCCGGAAGCCTCCCAGATTTTCGGATGCATAAAAATGCAGGAGTCGATGCCCACGATATTCTCGTGCAGGCGCGTCATCGCTCCCCACCAATAATTCTTGATATTGTTCTTGAGTTCCACGCCCATCTGGCCGTAATCATACACGGCCGCCAAGCCGTCATAAATCTCACTGGACGGGAAAATAAACCCGTACTCCTTGCAATGGGCTACCAGCACCTTGAAAAGTTCTTCTTGTGTCATATTATTTGTTCATTATTAATCTCACCATCCCGGCTAAACGGGATAACTTACAAAGGTAATTAAAATTCATCATTTTTTCGCTAATGAATTTCTTTATTTGATGCTAAAGCCTGACGTACGCGTTCCGCCAACGGTCCTTGGGCGACCTGAGATAGCGGAATCAGGACGAAGTCACGCTCCCACATACGGGGATGAGGGAGTTGCAAGGTAGGAAGATCGAGGGTCCGTTCGCCCCAGAGCAGCAGGTCGATGTCAATGGGACGCGGGTGGTAAATCCGCGTTCCGTCCGCATCGTATTCCAGGATTTCTTCCCGGCCCAGCGCCCGTTCCACCGCTTTGCAATCGGCCAGCAGGGATAAGGCGCGCGCTTCATAGTCTGAGGTTGCATCCGGCAGTTCAAAGCGTGCCGCCGCATTGAGAAAACGCTCCGGTTTCCCTTTCCAGCACCCCCACGGCTCGGTTTCAACGAGCGCAGAACAGGCTGCACAAGCCATACCCCACCTCTCTTCCAACAACGCCAGCGCCCGGCGGATATGCTCCTCCCGGGGCTCCACATTGCTGCCCAACGAAAGATACAACGACACCATCTGTCCTACTCTACCTAATTGATTGCAGGTTGCAAAACTAATAAAAAAACGATATATTTGCGCTATGAAAGTGAAAATTATCAATCGTTCCGCGTGGCCTTGCCCGCAATACGCCACCCCGCAATCCGCCGGTGTGGATTTGAAAGCCAACATCAGCGAAAGCATCACCCTCGGCAGCCTGGAACGGGTTATCGTCCCGACCGGGCTTTTCATCGCCCTGCCCCAGGGCTACGAAGCGCAGGTCCGCCCCCGGGTCAATCTGTCGAAAGAAGACTTCATCATTCAGCCGGGAGAACGCATCGCCCAGATGGTCATCGCCCGCCACGAGACCGTGGAATGGGAGGAAGTGGACACGCTGGACGAGACCGAGCGGGGCGCCGGCGGCTTCGGACACACCGGAATGTGACATTTTCAAAAAAGTTTTTTCTGCTAATAACCGCCTTACAACAATGTAGGGCGGTTATTTTTTAATTTTTCAAAGAAAATTTTCGGGAAACGGATAATCTTTTCCAACTTTGCAGTCGACTCCTCCGGGCGGAGAGATGATTAAAATTTGGATTATGAAAAGATTCTTTTTGACAGGAGTCTGCGGACTCCTATGCCTGACCGCCTGCGAGAATGTAATGCGTGAAATTCCGCTCGTCGGCACCCCCGAAAACGAAGTCCATTCCACCCCAGTTACCTTGTCCGAGACCGCTCGTCTCCTTTCCCAACTCCCTATTGGCACGGAGCAGATGGGCGAAGTACACGATGCCGTCACGGCCTCTGCCAGCAATGGATTCGATGAAGAATATATGCTGAGCGACCTATTTGCTGCGCCGGGCAGTGGCGTGGGCGACCGCCAACTGGCCGAAGAAGGCAAAGCGCGCGGCCACGCAAAGGGCGACGGAAACACGCGGGCGGACGGGAGCAAGGCATACACCCGTCCTCTGCGGGAACTCATCCGAGGGGCTATGGTAGAGGAACAAACGGAGAAAGTGCGGGCCCGATGCCGCGAGAACGGAGAAACAAAGGGCGAAGTCGGAGGCACGAAGAGTGAGGACGGAGAGGTCAACGTAGAAGTGAACGATGGCGGACCGGATACTGGGGAAGACGATGTGACCGGCGTTGTAGAAGAGCACATCAAACTGCTCTGTGACAGTGGCGTGCAAATCTACTGGCCCTACAGCGAAAACTGGGACGGCGAGAGCCTGCCCATCGTCACTTTCGACCCGGGAGACGGCCTTGACAGCAACATAGGATGGCAGTTGACCCCTGATGGATCCCTCGCCGAGG
>CADAFY010000194.1 GCA_902787255.1 uncultured Bacteroidia bacterium | reverse complement strand
TCTCCAGCACCATCTTGTCATTGTCGTTCTCGTTGCCATTGGCGCCCCGGTTGGAATAGGCCTCGAACATCGCCTGACGGCGGGCCCTGTCGGCACAGGAAGCCATTTCATCGGGATACTGGGACACGCTGATGCCGAATTTCTCCTTGAACGCATTGCTTTCACGCAACAGGTTCTGCCCGAACTGGAGGATGCACTCGGACATACGGGCGTTGATGGCCTTCATCTCTTCCTGCTGTTCCTCGGGCAAGTCTATACCGCTGCGCACAAAGTTCGTATAGAGGCTCTCCAGCACGCGGAGTTGCTCCCCTTCCAAGCCCTCTCGGGCTTCATATACGGCTTTGACGCGGGCAAACAGGCCTTTGTTGAGCATAATCTCATCGCCGTGGGCCGTCAACATCGGAAGAATTTTCGTTTCCAGTTCCTGGATTTCAGGGGTGCCGTCCGATTCGGACACATTGTAGAACACACCGGAGGCACGGCTCAGCAGGCGGCCGGAATACTCCAACGCCGAAACCGTATTCTCAAAGGTCGGAGCATCAGGGTTGTTCACAATGGCCGCAATCTCGGCATTGTGTTGCCGAATCCCCTCTTCAATCGCGGGAAGATAGTCCTCGGGGAGGATTTTATCAAAAGGAGGAATGTCGAAAGGGGTATTCCATTCTGTCATCAAAGGATTCTGTCTGCTGCAAGAAGCCATCATTATCAGAGCCATTAAGATTAAAGTTAAACGTTTCATAGACCGAAGCTAATTAAATAAGTATTTCAAACCGATTTGGATGCTCCAACACTGGTCGTTGGACATCATATATTCATAGGAGGCGGAAGGCATACGGCCTGCATTCTGATACATCGAAAAGGTTGGATAGCCATCGGCGTCCTTGCCTTTGTATGTGAGGATTTTGGATGAATTACAGGCGGTATTGATGCGATTGACACCCCATTTTGAATTCAACAAGTTGGTAAAGTTCAACAAATTGAGCGACAATTGGAAGCAATGTTTGGTATTCCCGGCCCGGAAAGAAAAGTCTTCCGCGATGCGCAGGTCGAAACGGTGGACCCAGGGCGAACGGGCGGCATAGGCTTCAGCATATTGCCCTTTGTGGCTACGGAGATAGTCATCCTGCTCGACAAAAGCCCAGAAAGCAGCCCGCTGGTCGGCAGCGCTCACCCCTCCGTCATCCACAAAGCGGATTTCGCTGTCATCTTTGGGAATATACATCAAATCGTTGCTCACCCCGTCCCCGTTCATATCATTGGTATAGATATAACTGTAGCCATAAGGAGAGAAAGCGGTATAGAACAGGCTCAGGTGCAGGCCGTCGCCACAGAACACTTTCCAAGGCACGAAATAACTGACGGAGGCGGTCACTTTGTGCGGAATCACATACTGGGAACGCTGCAACTGCGCTTTTCCGGGGCCGTCAATCTGGGGCGTATTTTCCAGCACGGAAATCAAGTCGGTCCCGGGGAAACTGCTCATCTCGCGCATATCGGCAAAAGCGTAGGCGGCCATCAGGTCGAGATGCTCGACGGGCGTCATTTTCATCGTAAAGGCGGCGTTGACCCCATAGCCCTTGTTCGTATTCGTCAGGTAGGCAACGGTTTTACCCGCATTAATCTGTCCTTTGCTCGCCGGATAAATCAGACGGTTATCCGGTTCGTTGAAGCGCGTCCACTCCCCTTGCGCGAAGTCCAGATTGATGTTCTCCACAAATGCGGCAGAAACGGTTTTGTTAAATATGCCTTCGGCCGAGAGGGTGAACGGGAAAGAAACGGGAACCTTCCAGTCCACTGCCAGGGTCGTTTTCCAGACCTGCGGGAGTTTGAAATCCGGATTCATCCCGTAGATGCGGCTGGGGGCCTTGTGCTGCTGGAGGGTTCTGGGAAGGTTGAAGCGGGTGATGGCGTCTTCCACCTTCGTAATCATCCCGGTGCCGGCAAAGGTATCCAGATTGGCGTTGTGACCGGTCTCTACATTATTGACATAGGTGGTCGTATAAGCGACTGAATTGGTCTTAAGATTATCGAAGGCAGGAATATTGACGAAATACACCAGCGGAAGATGTCCCAGGAAAAGGCCGGTTCCCCCGTGGATTTTCAAGCCATTGGCGGCATCCCAGATAAAACCGATACGCGGAGAAGCGGCCAGCGTGGGCTTGGGACCCGCGCCCGTGTCAATTTTCATCCCGTCGCGGAAGGTCAGTTCGTAAATGGCATTGTTGCGATGGAAACCTTTCGTATCGAATATAAAGCCGTCCAGACGAAAACCGTAGGTCAATGCAAATTGGGGTGTCACCTGCCATTCATCTTGCAGATAGAAAGCGATTTGGTGATAGGCAATTTCGTTGTAGGGCTTTTCCACTCCATCGAAGCCATAACTCAAGGTGAAGGCCTCCGGTACAGCCTTATTGAGCAGGTCATCCACCGATTTGTAGCGATAGTACATCATCGCATTGGGCATATAGAGGTTGCCCACCGTCTGGTATTCATACGAAAGACCGGCGATAAAAGTATGATCGGCCAAGTTGACGGTCAGTTCGTCTTTGATGCTCGCGACCTGGTTGCGCAAATCCGTGCAGCCCGAATAAAGTTCGTAGCCCATGGACATATAGGGTTCCAAAGCGCCATCATACATTAGGTCGATATGCGGGAAGGGGGCGGAACGGCTGTCACGGTATTCACGGTTGGAGGTAAATGTGGCCAGCAACTGGTTGGTAATGCCATTGGAAAGATAACTGTTGAAATCCAGCACGGCGGAGTGGACTTCGCAGTTATAGGAATACATATTGTTGGCAAAGGCCATGGACTGGGGGCCGATACGGTAGGTTCCCCGGAAACGGGGCGAAATCGTGACGGAATTGTCACTGGGGCCGTTCCAAGCCCGGTCGAAGGTATAGTTGTAACGCAAGGCAAGGCGATGCTGCTCGTTGATGTTCCAAGCAGTGTCTATGCGAAGGAAGCTCCAGCCGTTGTTCAACCTCTCGGCATGGCCGAAAGACACCTGTGCCTTTGTCTGCCCTGCTGTCATCATCAGGGCGAAAAGAGA
>CADAFY010000193.1 GCA_902787255.1 uncultured Bacteroidia bacterium | reverse complement strand
CAAATTCGCCCTATGGGCCGGCAACAAGAAGCAATTCAAGATTGACCTGCGTCAGGAAGACGCACAGTTGATCGACAAATTACTCTCCCAAGAAAAGGGATTCATTCTTGCCGGTTCGCATATCGGGAATTTCGAATTGATGGGACAGGCTATGGAGCAGGATCGGAAATCTATCAACTGCATCATCTTTGGAGGTGAAAGTCGCATCGTACAAGCGCATCGCGATGAGGTTTTCGAAAAGAACAACGTCAAACTCATCCCTGTAAGCGCGGATATGTCGCATCTTTTCACCATCAAGGAGGTGCTCGACAAGGGCGAGGTGGTCGCCATCCTGAGCGACCGTATGTTCGACAGCAACAAGAAGCAGACCATGAATTTCCTCGGTCAGCCTGCAGACTTTCCTGTCGGCATTTTCCGGATCGCCGCTATGCTGGACATACCGGTCGTTTCCGCCTTTATGCTCAAAGGGAAAGGCCTACATTATCACAGTCGCCTGATGCCTCTCGACTGTCCCGTGACGGAAAAGAGTTCCACGGCCAAAGCCGGTGCTTTGCTCCAAGAGTATGTGCACTCGTTGGAAAGTGTCTTGAAAGAGCATCCTGAGCAATGGTTCAACTTTTACGATTTCTGGCATCAAGAGTCGCTTCGTTCATAAAAAGAATACATATTAAATTATAATACTATAATTATGAAACTCGAATCCCCGCAAAAAGAGCTATACGCCAAAGAGCGTTTCACCGCCCTTCAAGCACAGCGTTTGGCACAGGAGATCGCTTTTGGTCCCGTGGTATTCCAAGTCTCCCGTCTTATGGTCAAGTTTGGCATTTTCAAGATGTTGGACGACCATAAAGATGGAATGACCTTGGAGGAGATCGCCCAGCAGGCCCGTCTTTCCCGCTATGGGGCCCAGGTGTTGCTGGAGTCGTCCTTGACCATCGGCACCGTCTTGCTCAAGGAGGAACGCTTCTTCCTCGCCAAAGCCGGTTGGTTTTTGCTGCACGACGAGATGGCGCGCGTCAATATGGATTTCAACCACGACGTCAACTATTTGGGGCTGTTCAACCTCGAGGAGGCCATTGTGAACGGCAAGCCCGAGGGACTGAAGGTCTTTGGCTCTTGGCCCACCATCTACGAAGGGCTTTCCCAATTGCCCCCGCAAGTGCAGAAAAGCTGGTTCGGATTCGACCATTTCTACTCTGACAACTCCTTTCCTCAAGCGTTGGAGATTGTTTTCAGCCGCAAACCCGCCCGTCTTTTGGACGTGGGGGGCAACACTGGACGATGGGCCTTGCAATGTGTCCGCCACGATACCGACGTGCAGGTCACGATTATGGACCTTCCCCAGCAGCTGGAAATGATGCGGCAGCAGACCCGCGACCTGCCTGGTGCGGACCGCATCCACGGCCACGGCTGCAACCTGCTCGACCGCAATGTGCCCTTCCCCACTGGCTTCCAGGCCATCTGGATGAGCCAGTTCTTAGACTGCTTCTCCGAAGAGGAGGTGACCAGCATTCTGAGTCGTGCCGCCCGCTCTATGGGTCCCGACTGCCGTCTGTACATTATGGAAACACTTTGGGACAGACAGCGTTTTGAGACCGCCTCCTACTGTCTGGCGCAAATCAGCCTCTACTTCACCGCCCTGGCCAACGGCAACAGCAAAATGTACTATTCCGGCGATATGGCTCGTTGTGTGGAGCAGGCCGGCCTGACCATCGAGGCTTATCACGACAACCTCGGTCTTGGCCATACCATCATCGAATGCAAACTTCCCTAACCCTCTAAGTACCAGATTATGACCCAAGCACTGCCATACATACCGCAACGTCCCCCCTTCGTGATGGTGGATAACATCCTCCACTGCGATCCCGTGGAGGTGCGCACCGACTTCCGAATCGCCAGCGACAATATCTTCGTTCAATCCGGCACCTTCACAGAGGCGGGACTGATGGAGAATATCGCACAGACCTGTGCCGCGCGCATCGGTTGGCTCAACCAGGACAAGCCCGTCCGTATCGGCGTCATCGGGTCCATCAACAACTTCAAGGTTCACCGACTCCCGCAAGTGGGCGAAACCCTGCAAACGACGGTCACCGTGGGATCTGAAGTCTTCGAGGCGATCATTGTCCACGCTGAAACCCTTTCGGAAGGAGAAGCCGTGGCAGAATGCGATATGAAAGTCTTTGTCATTGAATAACAACCCATTACAATAATGATGAACCATAAGACACTTCGGGCAGAAAAGGAAATCAACGTTCGCTTCAGCGAGGTTGATTCTATGGGGATAGTGTGGCACGGCAACTATGCCACCTACTTCGAGGACGCACGCGAGGTGTTCGGCAGGTTGTATCATCTTGAATACCTTTACATCTTTGAGAAAGGATACTATGCTCCTTTGGTGGATTTGCAAATCCGCTACAAAAAGGCCATCCGATACAACGACAGGATCAAGATAGTCATTGAGTACCAGGACTCGGAGGCCGCAAAGATCATTTTCAATTACCAAATCCTGCACGCCGAAACGGGTGAGCTGATGGCCACCGGACAGACCACGCAGGTGTTTTTGAACCCAGACTACACTTTGGCGCTGCAGGTGCCGGAATTTTTCAACGAATGGAAACGACTGAACGGAATCATATAATATACGCCATTGGCGAAGGGGTGGTCAGCCCATTGGGATTCACCGCGAGCACGGTTTACGAAGCCGTTCGCAATGGTGAACGCGCAGGACGTGCCCACGAAGGCACCTTCGGACTTCCCGAGCCCTTTTTCGCCTCCCTGCTTGACGAAGCGCGGCTGAAGAGCGCTTTCAGTGCCTTATGGGACTATGGTTGCGACGGGTACACCAAATTGGAGATGGCTGCCATTCTTGCCGCCAATCAGGCTATCGAAGAAGCCAACATCGCCCCCGACCGCGACAACGTCATCTTCATTCTATCCACTACCAAAGGGAACGTAGAGTTGTTGGAGAACAATCCTTACGAACCGGAGCGGCTCTACCTGTGGCACACCGCGCAGATGCTGGCCGACTTCTTCGACAACCCCAACACGCCCATCGT
>CADAFY010000192.1 GCA_902787255.1 uncultured Bacteroidia bacterium | reverse complement strand
TCTCCCAAAGGACTTCGGCCGCGGCGACGCTGACCGCCACGCTGGAATTTCCTTTCACCGCTTTGAAAGAATAAGTACCCGGGGCGGATACAATGTAACAGTTGGCCGTTCCGGCTGCGGACAAATCGACAGGTCCGGCAGGTTCGGGTTCGGGAGCAGGCGCAGGCGCAGGCGCAGGCGTGGCTTTATCCTTATCGCAAGCCGCCAAAAGAAGCAGAGCACCGGCCATTACCACCGCCGGCAGGCAGAAAATAGAAAAACGGGACATAATATAAAAATGATGGGTTGAATACAACACAAAAGCGCACGGCAAAGCCCTCCGGCCCCGTCGTGCGTCACTGTATAAAACGGAAATTTACTTATTCCCCCCCCCTACGGAAAATAAGCGGGTTAGGTTCAGAATATGCATTCCACTGAAAGACATAGCGATATCAGGCACAAATATAGATACTTTTTTCCACTAATGCAAATAAAATAGGACTAACCCTATTACGCGGTTTTTACTCTATCGGAAATAAGTTGGATGAGTACGCGAGTGTCCGTGATGATGGGAAGCATTTGCTCTTTTTCCGCATAATAGAAAGTGTCATAATCACACTTTTCTCTTATTGTGCGCATTTGTGATAGCAAACGAGAATACTTGACATCAAATTTCCCTGTGAGAATATACTCTTTTCCAAATTCAGTAATAAGTCCGCTATGCGTCTTGGGTGAATAGCCGTCGTGCTATTGGATTATAATACCGTCTTTGTCAACATTGTAATGGAACAAAGACATTTCTCGTTCCTCCCATTCCTTTTTGGTATAAAGAACCGGGGAGAACAACTGTCCTTCCTCCAAACCACTGATGAAGAACGGATAAGAGATATTGTCATAATCGCTTTGCTCGATAGCGGCTTTGTTTAAAATAATGAGCAAATCCCAATCCGAATCTTCCCGCGCTGTACCTCTTGCACGAGAGCCATATAACAGAACACGCCCATCCGGTGGCACATTGCTTTTGGCAATATGACGAATAAGGCTAATGATATGTCTATCTTTTCGGCTCATATGTGCAAAGGTAAAAATGATTTACATTTTTTCCAAATTCGTTGTTAATTTGCAACAAATTTCAACTAGTGACAATTGTCACCGTTTCATTGCTAAAGAAGATCGTAGAACGCAAATGAGCGTGGATAGGGGCTAAAGAGCGAGGGTACTGCGTAAGCGGAGGGAGCCTCGGGAGGCGCCTTGGTCATAGGCGCAACGGACGGAATAGCCAAACTTCCGAATACAATCACGCCAAACTACCGAATGATAGGCAATATAGAGTATAAAAAATAAGAATTAACTCAATTATAATAAATCGTTTAAACATTCAAACATATAATTTGAATTTTCAAATATTAACATTAACTTTGCAGCCAAACTACCGAACGAAATTACGCCAAACTGCCGAACGAGATGACAAAGAACGAGAAAACAAGCGGATATAAGCCCCGAATAGCAGACGCTCTGCTGGAACGCAAACTTAAAGGCAAGGGAGCCGTTCTTATAGAAGGTGCCAAGTGGTGTGGAAAAACAACAACGGCACAACAAGTAGCTCAGAGTTCCCTGAAATTAGGAGAAACCAGCGTGCTTCACTCAAGTAAAGAGTTGGCAGAGATGAATCCGTCCTTGCTGCTGGAAGGTGCAACTCCGCGCTTAATAGATGAATGGCAGACCATTCCGACTCTTTGGGACAGTATACGTTCGGAGGTTGACAATAGAAACGAATGCGGTCAGTTCATCTTGACAGGATCGTCGGTACCCGCAGACGAAAGTCAGATTGTCCATTCCGGTACCGGCCGCATTTCCAGATTGTTAATGCGGCCGATGAGTTTATTCGAATCCGGAGATTCGTCGGGAGAAATCAGTTTGGGCACTTTGTTTGACGCCCCTACAGAGATTTTTTCTGAAAACAAAATTGACATTGAGAGGCTGGCCTATTTAACTTGCCGCGGAGGTTGGCCCAAAGCATCGCTCATGGATGGCGACATCGCTTTAGATCAGGCGTTAGACTATTACGACGCGGTCATCCATTACGACATTCAGCGAGCAGATGGATTGGCACGAGATCCGGAACGCGTAAAACTCTTGATGAGAGCCTATGCAAGACATCAAGGAACATCCGTGAACCTTCGTGTCATCTGCGAAGATATGAAAGCCAATGACAACTCCTCTCTGAACGAAGACACCGTAGCATCGTACATCAAAGCGCTTAAGAAGATATTTGTCGTTGAAGATATGAGTGCATGGAATCCGAACCTACGAAGCAAAACGGCGGTTAGGACAAGCGACACCCGATTCTTTACAGACCCGTCGATTGGAACGGCCGCATTGGGTATCGGTCCCTCCGACTTCTTGAACGACACCCACTCTTTCGGACTCTTTTTTGAGACGTTGGCCGTTCGGGATCTCCGCATTTTTGCTGACGCTCTGGATGGGAGTCTCTATCACTACAGGGATAAAAACGGACTCGAATGCGACGCCGTCCTACATAGGAGAAATGGCACGTATGGACTGATTGAGATAAAGTTAGGAGGTAATACCCTTATCGAAGAAGGGGCGGCCAACCTGAAAACGCTCGCACAAAAGATTGACACGACAAAAATGAAAGAGCCCTCATTCCTTATGGTATTGACGGGCGTCGGTCCGTATGCATACCGAAGAAAAGACGGCGTCTATGTTGTCCCCCTCGGATGCCTGAAAGGCTAATCCTATAACCCGCCCCAATCCACGGTAATATGCCTTGCAGGGTCGTAGAACGCAGGTTAGCGTGGATACCCCTACCCTTTAATCCCACCCTTACCCACGGCAATATGCCCTGTAGGCCCGTAGAAATAAAATGCTGACTTAGCGGCGGCGGAATTCGGAGAGGGTGATGGCGGTGGCGGTGGCGACGTTGAGGGATTCGCTGGTAGGAACGCCGACAGGATAGGACGGAATGGTCAGGCGGCGGGTGACACAGGCGGCCATTTCGGGACTGATGCCCTCGTCCTCATAAATGGGTTTGCCATCGAGAAAAGTGCCATAGACTTCCATTCCCTCATTAATGAACAGTTGCGCGATTTCCGGCAGCTGCGCATAGACCAAACGGGTACGGAAAATGGCGCCCATCGTGGCCTGCACCACCTTGGGATTGTAAATGTCGCTGGTCGGATAGCGGCTGTCCGCATCGGAAGCGAAAATCCAATCCACCCCGAACCAGTCGGCCAGCCGGAGGATGGTGCCCAGATTCCCCGGGTCGCGCACGCCGTCCAGCGCCAAAGCCAACGGGCGCGCCGCCACCAGACGGATGTGTTCGCCGCGTTCGTTCAGGTCTTCAAAGACCTGCGTGTCCTGGACGCTCGTCAGTTCATTGAAGCGCGTCTCCATCTCCGCCGGGGAAATCATTGTGCAAGCGGGGCCGCCAACGGCACTGCCGGTCGTCGAACCAGACAAACCGGTCGAGCCAGACAAACCAGTCGAGGCGGTCGAGCCAGACGAGCCCGTCACACGCAGCAGCAGTTCCACGGTCCAGCCCGAACGCAGGGCCTCCTCGACCAGTTTCTCTCCCTCAACCACGAACAGGCCGCTTTCATCGCGGGCCTTCTTGTCTTTGAGACTACGAATCAGTTTAGCGGTATTTTTGTTGTATTCCATCTTACTTAAACTTTTGAAATGCATTCCAGTCCGTCCGGGCCTCGCAGGCCACCTCCAAGGAGTCGGACAAAGCGGGGAAGAAATCAAAGCCCGTCAGGGACTCCAGGGAATCCACGGGAATGACATATTCTTTGAATTGGTGTCCTTTCAAATCTTCGTGCGGCAGGAAAAATGCGACACTGATTGCCCGGACAGGCACGCCCAGGGTATCGCGGTGCACTTTCAAAACGGCCTTCCAGTACCAACGGGGAATGGGGATGCGCTTGCCGTCATTGCGATTGACGACATAGGATAAACTGTCAGCGCGTGAGACCTTACCGGAATCGGGCACATTGGAAGCCTGCAACGCAAAACTCGCCCCGGTGACCACATAGAGCGTATCGCCATACTGCTGGGCGCAGTCCCGAATCCCCTTTTCCAACTTCGCCCAAATCAAACCGTTGAACCCGTTTTGCAACTGCGGCGTAAGATTGGTGGAATAGTAGGTCTGGGCCTGCATCGCGGGCGAAGCGTTGCGGTCCGCATTGGGAATCT
The DNA here is from genome assembly GCA_902787255.1 of uncultured Bacteroidia bacterium. Classification (GTDB taxonomy): domain Bacteria; phylum Bacteroidota; class Bacteroidia; order Bacteroidales; family UBA932; genus Cryptobacteroides. Next base: position 1,557 of record CADAFY010000192.1, on the reverse strand, counting down.
GGTGACCCCGCGCATAATAATTGGACTTGTAATGCCGCGTTGCAAAACGCTCCAGCATATAATTCTTCACCACGGAAGTCTGCAACGAATCGGGCAGGGACGGGTCATAGGCCCAACTGTCTTCCCGGCCGGTGGACAGATGCGCCTTACACAAGGGATAGGCCACCCAATAGGAAGTATAGGTGGCGGGGTCGTACAGCAGGCTGTAATTGCGCTCCAACGCACACGAATCCGTCACCGATGTCACATAATGCGTCCGCGCCAACAAAATGCTGTCCTGTTGCCGCAGGGCCGGAGTCTCCAACCAGGCACCGCACAAAATCTGTATGAAAAAGCACAAGAGCATCATTATTCCGCCTATCAGGAGCGAAGTTAGAAAAAATTTGCGTACTTTTGCCGCTCATTGGAGAAAATGATATGCATTCCCATTCTCATCACCCTATAGAACGCAGCCAAATCCGTGGTCGCGCGCTGACGAAAGTCACTTTCATCGGCCTTCTGGCCAATATCCTGCTGACGGCCGGTCAGGCGGCCGCCGGCATTTTGGGACACAGCATCGCGATGGTCTCGGCCAGCATTCACTCCCTGTCCGACTTGGCCAGCAACGCCATCGTCCTGCTGCTGCTCAGTTTTTCCGCGAAAGGAAAGAGCCCGCGCTTCGCATACGGACGGGGCAAATTCGAATCCTTCGCATCCCTGCTCATCGGGCTGGCGCTGTTCTGGGTGGCGATTGACCTGATGAAAGACGGAATCGAATCCATCCGCTCCATTTTGGGCGGAGAAGAAGTGGAAAGGCCCTCCGTGCTCGTGCTTTGGGTGGCCGGAATTTCGATTGTCATCAAACTGATGGTGTATGTGTACACCGCGACGATGGGGCACAAATATGACTCGCCCACACTCATCGCCAAGTCTTGGCACGACCTGACCGACGCCCTCACCCCCATCGGTGTAATGGTGGCGACAGGGCTGGCCATCACCCTCGGCGACAAATGGGTGCTGTTGGATCCGATTGTCGCGTGCATCATCAGCCTGGTCGTGCTGGTCCCCGCCACCAAAGTGCTGATTATCGCCTGCAAAGACCTGCTGGACGTCTCTATCTGCCCCGAAGAAGAGGCGCAAATCATCCAAACGCTCGAGTCCCTGCCTATGCCCGCCGAAACGGCTGAACAAAACATCGAAAAGGCTGAACAGAACGCCGAAGCCGGCAAGGACGGGCAAGCCGCACTGAAAGTTCTTCAGTTGAAAACGCGCCGCAGCGGCCCCACCCTCTTTATCGAAGCCACGCTTGCCGCCCAAGCGGACCTGAGCCTCACCCATGCCGAGGCCCTGCGCGCCCAAGCCGAAAGCGCTCTTCAGCAGGCATTCGGCCCCGACACCTGTCTCACCCTGGTATTCCGGGCTACTAAGTAAGAAGGCTATCTTTCTCCGCCGAACCAGGCGACGCTGTTCTTCTCACCGGCAATCCAGACGCCGTCACCGCTGGCAAAGCACAAGTCACCGGAAGGATTGGTAATCATCTCCTCGCCCCGCAGGATTGCGACGACCATACAGCCGGCA
>CADAFY010000191.1 GCA_902787255.1 uncultured Bacteroidia bacterium | reverse complement strand
GCGGAGCTGGACCGCATCGTCGCGGAAACCCTCGCTTTCGACTGCCCTGCCGTGCCGGTGGAAGAAGGGATTTACGCCCTGGAACTCTTCCATGGGCCTACGCTCGCGTTCAAGGACGTCGGCGCCCGGTTCATGGCGCGGCTCCTCGGGCATTTCACCGACGAGGGGAATGTCAATGTCCTCGTCGCCACCTCCGGTGACACCGGGAGCGCCGTCGCGAACGGCTTCCTGGGCGTTCCCGGCACGCACGTCTTCGTCCTGTATCCCCGGGGACGCGTGAGTCGGGTGCAAGAGGCGCAGTTCGCGACCCTGGGGCAGAACATCACCGCCCTGGAGGTCGACGGAAGCTTCGACGACTGCCAGGCGCTGGTCAAGGCCGCCTTCCTGGACGCGGACCTGCGCCACGCCCTGCGGCTGACCTCGGCCAACAGCATCAACGTCGCCCGCTTCCTGCCGCAGTCCTTCTACTATTTCCACGGCTACGCGCAGCTCGCGCGCCAGGGCAAGGCCGACCGCCTGGTCGTCTGCGTGCCCAGCGGAAACTTCGGAAACATCTGCGCGGCCCTCGTGGCCAAGCGGATGGGCCTTCCCATCCACCGCTTCATCGCGGCGAACAACCGGAACGACGTCTTCTTCCAATACTTGCAGACGGGCGCGTACACGCCGGCCCTGAGCATCCGCACCCTCGCGAACGCGATGGACGTGGGCAATCCCAGCAACTTCGCCCGCATCCTGGACCTGTACAACCATAACTGGCTGGACATCCGGAAGGACATCGCCGGCGCCGTCGTGGGCGACGGGACAATCATCTCCACCATCCGGGAATGCTACGAGGAAAACGGCTACCTCCTGGACCCGCACGGCGCCTGCGGCTACCGTGCCCTCAAGGACGGCCTCCGCGAAGGCGAAACCGGCCTCTTCTGCGAAACGGCGCATCCGGCCAAGTTCCAGGAGACCGTCACCCGCGCCACCGGCGCCGACGTTCCCCTCCCCGACCGTCTCGCCGCCTTCCTGAGCGGGACCAAGCAATCCGTCCCCCTCTCCGCCACCTTCCCCGCCTTCAAGACCTACCTCCTCAGCTACGCGCTGCGGTAAAACGAAAGGATGGCCGTTCGGCCATCCTTATTTTATGGCTTCAGGTCCATGGGAGGGGACGATGGACATGAAATTCTTGCGAAATCATGTCTTGCCCTCCACGAAATGGACCTCAAGCCATGCTTTCGCTCTACGTTCCAGCTGTCCAGCTGTGCACCTCTGCGATGTTATCGTATTTGTTCTCAGGCACTTAGTGCTGGAGTGGTGCACTTCAAGGTGCACCTCTAAAGGCCTATCGCATTGTCTATCAGTCACTTGACATCAAAGAGGTGCACGGATGAGGTAATTCGCTACGTGCAAAGACTCCGCCTCGAGCCTCACCGAAAGGTAAACATCCACCACGTAGTCTTGGGGCAAAAGTAAAGGATGGCCAATTGGCCATCCTTGTTTTCATTTTTCAGCATCTAGTGCGGTTATACGGTTTCCTGCGGCAATTCCAATAACCTTGGATGGCGCTATTTTTGCAATCAGACAACCCGACTTGAATCCCTGCTATTTATGCTTCAACGTTTTACATTGATTCCCCTTCTGGCTCTTCTTGTCTTTAGTTGCGCCCATCCTGATATCGTTTCTGATAGTATTGAAAGTATCTGGCTTAAAACCTTTGAAGATGAGGATTTGTCCACGAAGGTCATCATCGACGAATCCGAGTGGCGTGAAGTAATAAGGGAAATCCGCCGGTGTCGTCAATCAATCGGCAAGTACTACCCAGAAGCCACTCTGGTAATTGAATACAAAAACGGGTCGAAAAACCAGTTCAACTTACTGTCCCGCCCTGATAAGTTAGTGACTGGCAGGGGGGATTCTCCTTATTCATCCAAAAGAAAGCATCCGGTATTGGAAAAATACTTGGACTTATCAAATGCTGAATACATCTCCTGGCCATCCAAGACGACCGGGCCCAATCTACCTGTCCGCAATTGCGATATCGACAGGCGGGATGAAGATACAACTGTCATCGGGTATGCTTTTGTGGATACCGCCGCCGTGAATTGGATGCTGCCGAACTTGATGAAAGATTCCTATGTCTTCACTCCTGATATATTTGACCTCCGAAAGGCGGAACGGATACTAAAGCGGGAATATCCGACCATCCTGAAGAAAATAGCCTATGATAAAGACGGCCATTTGTTCGAGGAAGGCGGTCTTAGTAACTACGCTCGTCAATATTTGTTTATGGAAAGTCCTGAAGGCAGTTTTGTCTATATCAACTTCGTCTATCTGAGAAGTGCTGACTTGGAAGACAAAGAACCTCCGGTCTATGATCCGGATGATCCGGACTTTGTACCACCTCCGCCTTCGGGCCATGCCTTAAGCCGTTATTGGGTCATTGTCCATGATGGCGGTGATTCTTACTGGCGAGTATTTCTGAATCTTGACAGGGAAAAGATTGAATGGTGTGGTGTGAATGGGCATGCATAGGAGATTTTATGATTGGTTTACCTGAGAGGATAATGAAAAGGGCTTCGAGGGGTCGATGAGGGAAGATTGTAGAAGATACATTCGCGGGTATGCGAATCAAATCCCGGAAAGGCAGTAGCATGGATCTTCCCGTCCTATAGGTCTGCGGATACTATGTTCAACACGTGTTCAACAAATCGAGACCAGAACCATCAATCATTTGAGGATTTATTGGCGCAGGTATCACATTATTTTGGCGCAGGTAAGACTTTTAGACGATGACCTGCGCCGCCGTAGCGCATAGGAGCCCGTTTTGCGGCGCAGGTCCCCAGGGGAAAAACACACCTGCGCCACCATTCCCCTACACCTGCGCCAAAAGGTGCCACCACCTGCGTCAAAATGCAGGTTTTTGGAGGCCGATGACCGACGGGAGGGGGTCCGGGGGTCTTCCCCCGGCAGCCCCTGGGGGCAGCCGCGTAGCGGCGGGGGTAAAAGAATGCGGCGCCCGAAGGCGCCGGATTCCTCTTGGGGCGTATATCGAAAAAGCATCGCAACAGCGATGCTTTTTCGATATACGCCCCAAGAGGAATCCGGCGCCTTCGGGCG
>CADAFY010000190.1:1661-4779 GCA_902787255.1 uncultured Bacteroidia bacterium | reverse complement strand
ATTCCGCCCTCGCGCATGGAAATGTTGTAATTCCCCTGTGCATCCGGTCCTGTTGCATTTTCTGTGATGCCTACATAGCGGTTGGTCTCGTTTTTAATGGGGGAGAAAAGGTATGCGTTGTAGTTGAGCACCAGGTCGAAGGGGTAGCGCTCGTAATGGGTGTCGGCCGCCAGATCAGCGGCATTGATTTTGTCAAAGGTGGCCGCCTGCGCCAACGCGCCGAAATAGGAACTGAGGTTGGTGTTGCCGCCCATCAGGGTCTGCTCGGTGTAGCTGTCGCTGAGATTGGATGAGAAACTGACATTGAAGTTCTTCAAAATACTGCTTCCCAAGCCGAAATTAAGCTTGAAGGATACATTGGGCAGTCGGAAGTCGGCTTTGTTCTGGCTGACCTTGGTGGCATCAGGACCGCCGTAATAGTTGGTGGAACGGCAGAAACTGTTGCTGATTTCCAGGCCCGGAGTGATGGCAATCTGGCTGTAGCCCGCCACGGCGGAGCCGGCCGGGTTGATGGCGATGCTGCCGAGGTCGCCGCCGAGGGCCGTGAAGGCATTTCCCATTGCCATCGTGCGGGCGGTGCCTCCATATTGGTTCTGACCCAGCGTCAACGCGTCATACGCCGTTTGTGCGGGCATATTCCAAGCAAGTAACAATAATGTTACACTTGCTATGATGCTTTTTGTTGCTCTGCTTTTCATAGTCGTACTGCGTAAAAAGTGAAACTATCGGCGAACGGCGCCGGAATGGCCGTTGTACGAGGAACCCGAGCCTCCGCCCCGGCTCCATCCACCGCCGCCGGAAGAAGAGCCGCCGCTGCTGCGGGGAGCGCCGGAACCGCTGCCACCCCAGGAGGAAGAACCGCTGCCGCCCCAGGAGGAAGAACCGCTGCTCCGGCTCCAGGTGGAACTGCCGGAAGGAGAACCCGGACTGCGGCTCCAGGATGAATTTCCGTTCGAACCGGAAGACCGCTCGGAAGAAGAACCGCGGGGGACGGTGCTGTATCCGCTGCCGCTGCCCGTGCGGGGACTGCTTCTATAGCCGCCGGAACCGATGCCGCTTCCGATGCCGCCCTGGTGGCGGGGACCATTCGTGGGATAGACGGGACGGACCGGAATGAAGGCCCTGCCGTAATAAGGCCTCCGAGGGCCGTAATGGGGTCTTCCCCAAGGCATATAGCGTCCTGGATAGCCCCAAGCGTAATATCCGGGACCGCCCCAGAACCAAGGGTCATAGCGCCAGGGACCATAGCCCCAATACCAAGGGTCATTCCGGTACCAGGGACCCCATCCGTATACGGGACGGCTCCAGGCAAACGGCCGGTACCACGGGTCATACCATCGATAGGGACGGAAAGGACTGTACCAGTCATACCACAGGGGAGATGCCCAGCGGTCTACAAAATAATAGTTGGTCACATTTCCCAAATCTTCCCGGGCGATGAGCGTGTAGCCATCCAGATGAAGGGATTCCGGGAAAGTGGGGAAATACTTTAGCGTGGCCGGTTCCGACTCGGCTTTTCTGTAGCCGGCGCCTCCTGTGTAGATTCCGTCAGAGTACGCGTAGTCGTCAGAAGACAACTGCGTGAACGAACCGCAGGACGGAAGCATCATAGCGATGCAAGCTAAAATCATAAGCCTCGTTTTCATAGTCCAAAAAATTATGTATCTTTGCACCGCGTTTGCGCGCTGCAATTGTCGTGCCGATACGACTGCAATGTTAGCAAGATTTTTTTAGAAAAACAAAGTTTTTAATGGCAAAAGAAGTTACCGGAAGGGAAGAAAATTATTCACAATGGTACAATGACCTCGTTGTGAAAGCGGATTTGGCCGAACAATCGGCCGTCAGGGGATGTATGGTCATCAAGCCGTATGGCTATGCCATCTGGGAAAAAATGCAGCGCGTGCTGGACGATATGTTCAAGAAAACGGGCGTGCAAAACGCTTATTTCCCGCTCTTTATCCCCAAATCATTTTTCAGCCGCGAGGCCGAGCATGTCGCCGGCTTTGCCAAGGAGTGCGCCGTGGTGACGCACCATCGCCTGATGAACGACCCGGATGGGAAGGGCGTCGTGGTGGACCCTTCCGCCAAATTGGAAGAGGAACTCATCGTCCGCCCGACTTCCGAGACCATTATCTGGAATACCTACAAGAACTGGGTGACCTCTTGGCGCGACCTGCCCATCCTCTGCAACCAGTGGTGCAATGTCGTGCGCTGGGAGATGCGTACGCGCCTTTTCCTGCGGACGGCGGAATTCCTCTGGCAGGAAGGCCATACGGCCCACGCAACCGCCGAGGAAGCGCAGGCCAAAGCCCTTGAAATGGTGCAGGTGTACGCGGATTTCGCCCGCAATACCCTTGCGCTGCCGGTGGTGGTGGGACACAAGAGCCCCAACGAGCGTTTCGCCGGCGCCCTGGATACGATGACCATCGAGGCGATGATGCAGGACGGAAAGGCCCTGCAGGCCGGTACCTCGCATTTCCTCGGGCAGAACTTTGCCAAGTCTTTCGATGTGCAGTTCACGGGCAAAGACGGCAAGCAGGAATATGTGTGGGCGACCTCCTGGGGCGTTTCCACCCGTCTGATGGGTGCGCTCATCATGGCTCACGGCGATGACAACGGCCTCGTGCTGCCGCCGCGTTTGGCTCCTATCCAGGTGGTGATGGTGCCCATTTATAAGAAGGAAGAGGAAATGAACGCCATTCTGGACAAGATGGCGGAACTCAAGAAGGATTTTGAAGCGGCCGGTATTTCCGTGAAGATTGACAGCCGCGATTCCTTGCGTCCGGGCTTCAAATTTGCCGAATGGGAACTCAAGGGTGTGCCCGTGCGTATGGCCATCGGTCCGCGCGACCTGGCGGCCGGTACGGTCGAAGTGGCCCGCCGCGATACCCTGACCAAGGAGTCGATGAGTCTGGAGGGGATTGTGCCCGTCGTTGTCAAGTTGCTCGACGACATTCAGGACAATATCTATCAGAAGGCGCTGGCTTTCCGGGAGGCGAATGTTCGCAAGTGCGACGATTGGGAGACCTTCAAGACCGAGATTCAGAAGGGCGGCTTCCTGCTCTGTCACTGGGACGGAACGGCCGAGACCGAAGAGAAAATCAAGGAGGAGACCAAG
>CADAFY010000190.1:0-1623 GCA_902787255.1 uncultured Bacteroidia bacterium | reverse complement strand
TGCATTCCGATGGATTCTTATGTGTGCGAGGAGGAAGGAAAATGTATCTATAGCGGCAAGCCTTCCCACCGCCGGGTCGTATTTGCCATCTCTTATTAGGATATTTTAAATAATTTATAACCAATATGAAAAAACTATTCATCTTTAGTGTTGCAGCAGCGCTTCTTTCGCTGTCTGCTTTTGCGCAGGAGGCGACTACCGCCCAGCAGGATGCCGTCGAAATCGCCAATACCGCGCCCGTCGTTCCTGAGAAACCCAAACCCTCCGAGTTCTGGTATCTTGACTTCAACGGTGCGCTGAACTACGGTGGCACTTTCCACCAGAACTGGGCAGCCGGCGGTGACGAATTTTCCCACAACCTGCGGGCTTTTATCGATGCCAATGCCAACTACAAGAAGGATGCGATTTTCTGGAACAACCGTCTCCAGTTGGACTTCGGTTTCCTCTATGCTTCTTCCAAACCTATTCTCCAGAAGAGCGATGACCGCATTTACCTTGAGTCCAAATTCGGCTACAGCATCGGGGAGAACTTCTTTGTGTCCGCCAACTTCGACTTCAAGAGCCAGTTTGCGAAAGGGTATGATTATAAGACTCCGGGTGCGGCCATTATCGCAAACTATCCTAATCAGGCTGACGGTACTCCGGCCACTGACCTGGAGCAACTCTCCAAGTCCGACCGCGTGAAGGCCTGGGAAGATGCCCGTGTATTGAAATCCGACTGTATCTCACCGGCTTATACCAATTTGGCCCTGGGTGTGGACTGGACGCCGACCAACTGGTTCTCGATGAGCGTTTCCCCCTTGACCGGCGGCTTTGTCATCGTTAAGGATGTAGAACTGCGCAAGGCTTATGGTATGAGTGCCGCCAACGAAGACGATGCCGCCTATCAACAGGCGTTGGCGGATTATGAGGCCAACAAGACCCGTGACAACCTCCTCGTTCTCGGCAGTTATTTGAAGTCTTCCCGATTTGAACTCGGTGCCCAGATTAAAATGGACTTCAAAGTGACCATCAACGACAAATTCAAATTCACCAGCCAGATTGTCGCTTTCACCGACTATCTGATGATGAATGCGAAGGACGGCGGCTATGGCCGTGTGGCTTGGGACAACCGCATCGACTTCAACTTGACCAAGTATATCTCCCTGAATTTCATCAGCAACATGCTGTGGGATAGCAAGGTCCGCATTACCAAAGAAGGTAGTGACCAAGAGTTCTGCCCCGTTCAGTGGAAAGAGATGCTGGGTATCGGCTTGACTTACAAGATTGCCAATAAATAATGAAAATCCTCCTGGCGGTCAGTGGCGGGAAGGATTCGATGACGATGTCGGATCTGGCGCTGCGCGCTGCGGCAGGGGAGTTAATAGAAGGATTTGAGCGATTCCGGGGGGCTGAACTCGGGATCGCTCATTGTAATTTCCACCTGCGTCCGGGCGATTGCGATGCGGACGCTTCGTTGGTGGAAGATTGGGCCGGGCGGCACAACTTGCCTTTCCATCGTGCTGATTTCGATACCTTGGCCGTGGCTTCCGAGCGCGGCATCAGCGTCGAAATGGCGGCCCGCGAACTTCGCTATGACTATTTTGCCCGCCTTTGCCGCGAGTTCGGCTATGAGGCGGTCGC
>CADAFY010000189.1 GCA_902787255.1 uncultured Bacteroidia bacterium | reverse complement strand
CACCTCATAGCGCGAAATCAAATCCTCAATATTTTGTTTAATTTGTTCGAGCATACGGCCTCGTCAACAGATGTGGACAAATTGACCTGCAAAGATAATTAAAATCTATCTTTTTTCAAACTTTTCACCTCTATTTCAGCCAAAAACTTTGTCCTTCGGTGACGGAGGCGTTGGGTCCGACCATCACGACAAACTCGCCGGGTTCGCTGCCATAGGTCATATCGGCCCGCCAGAAACGGAGCATAGCCTCGTCAATGGTGAAAGATACCGTGCGGGACTCGCCGGGCTTGAGGCTGATTTTCTCGAAACCCTTGAGCTGTTTGACAGGACGGGAGACGCTGCCCACCTTGTCGCGGATGTACAGCTGGACCACTTCCTCGCCGGTCACCTTGCCGCTATTCCGCACCGTCACGGATGCCGTGACACTTCCGTCCGCCTTCATCTCGGTAGCGCTGAGGGTCAAGGGCGAATACTCGAAACCGGTATAGCTCAAGCCGTAACCGAAAGGATAAAGAGGCGCATTCCAACAATCGATGTATCTCGATTGATATTCGCGAGACTTGCCATCCACGGCCGGACGACCGGTGCTGAGCATATAATGATAGACCGGAACCTGTCCCACGGCACGCGGGAAACTGGTCGTCAGGCGCCCCGAAGGATTCTCCTTTCCATAGAGGATGTCGTGCAGGGCCTCCGCCGCCATCATACCGGGATGCCAGGCCATCAAAATCGAGGAAGCAATATCGCTCTCGCGGGACAAGTCAAGCGGACGACCCGCCATCACCAGCAGCACGACCGGTTTGCCGAGCGCACACATTTTCTCCAGCAACTCGCGCTGCTCTTCCGGGATACGGATATCCGTACGGCTTTTCGCTTCTCCGGACATTTTATAGGTTTCACCCAGCACACAGATAATTTTATCAGCCTCTTCAGGAGACACAATGCGGTCTTTCTTGAAGAAATCGGCAATGGAGACAATGCGATCCTTCTCCGGCTTGCCTGCCCAGCACCCGCAATAGGTACGCACATCCGTACAAAGCGGACCGACCAGGGCGATTTTTTCGCCCTTCTTGAGAGGCAGGACCGCATCCTGATTCTTCAGCAGAACCATCGATTTGACGGCTTCCTGCTTGCTCAACGCGATACTTTCTTTGTTGTAGGTAACTTTTTTCGCCCGCTTCTCATCGATATAACGATACGGGTCGTCAAACAGTCCGAGGTCATATTTGAGTTGGAGAATGCGGCGGCAAGCCATATTCACGAGCTGCATATTTACCTGTCCCGATTCCACCAATTCCTTCAGCGTCCGTATGTACCCGCGGGAGCACATATCCATATCGGTCCCGGCTTCCAGGGCCATACGGGAGGCGTCCGCAAGGTTTTCCGCACAACCGTGCGCAAGAATTTCCTTGATGGAATTGTAGTCGGTCATCACTACGCCTTTGTAATTCCATTCCTTGCGAAGAATCTGGTCCACCAGCAGTTTGTTCATCGTGGCGGGAATGCCGTCATACAAATTGAACGAAGTCATCACGGAAGCAACCCCGGCTTCGACGGCCGCTTTGTAAGGAGGCAGATAGAACTCGCGCAGACGACGCTCGCCCATCTCGACCATCGTGTAATCCCGGCCCCCTTCGGGGTGACCGTACGCCGCATAATGTTTAAGACAGGCTGCAATGGTCAGCGGGTCGGACAAATCCGTCCCTTGCACGCCGCGGACGCGAGCGGCAGCGATGAGCGAACCCAGATACGGGTCTTCTCCGGCCCCTTCGGCGATACGCCCCCAACGAGGGTCAAGCGCAATGTCCACCATCGGATTGTAAGTAATCGTAATGCCGTTGGCCGCCGCTTCCTGCGCACCGGCACGGGCACATTTTTCAATCAAAGCCGGGTCCCAGGTACAACTCTCCGCCAAAGAAATGGGGAAAGTGGTATGATAACCATGGATTTCATCAAAGCCGAAAGTCAAGGGAATACGCAGACGGCTTTCCTTGACGGCCACATCCTGCAAACTGCGGATATAGTCGAGTTTCGTGGCGTTCAACACATTTCCCAACTTTCCGCTGCGGATATCGGACGTGATTTCCCCACCTTTCTCGGGTCCCGTGACCACATCGCCGGGAGCACTCCGGAGGTTCATCTGACCGATTTTCTCTTCCAAGGTCATCTTGGCCAGCAAATCCTCAACGAAGGGATTGGGCTTGCTTTCCAAAAGATCTTTAACCAAGGGCCAGAGGATGGCCACCGTCCGCTCGAAAGCGATATCCGTGGGATGGCTGCCGTCCGCCGTGGACATACCGTCGGGGGTCAGGAAGTCTTTGGAATCCACAAAATAGATATTCGCATCCTGCATCTGGCGGCGGAATACCACCTCGCGGGCCGCTTGCTGGATGGCGGCACCCCTTTCATCCGCCTTCGTATCAAAATTCCGGGCTTCCCGACGTTCTGTCTGCATAAAAATAATGGGCGTCGTGGGATGGGCCGCACGGATGATATCCATAAAGGGGTCGAAATTCGCATAAATCTCTTCCGGTCCCGGATTGGAAAAAGCATCGAAAATAAAGAGTTCCGCATCCACTTTGGCCGCATACTCGGCCAGGGGCTTTTGCATCTTGAAATCACCGCTGAAGCCGAAATTGATGGCATATATGCCGTGCTTGAGGCCGAGCAGGCCGGTATAGCACTGTCCGGCACGCGTGGCGGAAGCACCGTGGGTGATGCTGGAACCGCCGAAGAAAACTTTGTGCTTGAAGGGATTGCCCATCGGAACGATGGTCGCTCCGGGCTCCACGCCCAGAGACAGGCTGTCGCAACGGTTGTACAACGGGAGGTACAAGAGACATTCCTTATCGCCCTCCGGCATATTGTCAATCAGCAGGGCGTGATGATGCTGTTTGTCGCCTTTCAAGTTCGGCTTGCCGGAAGCGGCGTAGCGCCACTCCCCTTTGGTATCCTTGATATACAGGTCAAGGCCCTTGCAACCGATAGGGTTCATATTGGACAACACATTGGCTTCCGTCACCCATTTGGCGTCGATGGCGCGGCTGTCCGTCTTGAACACGACAGCCACCCCGGTGGAATGCGTCGCCTTGCGGTTGACACTTTCCTGCTGGAAATCAAAATC
>CADAFY010000188.1 GCA_902787255.1 uncultured Bacteroidia bacterium | reverse complement strand
GGCACGAAGCAACCGATTTGCGCCATCAGCACAATAAGCGCGGTCTGTCGCAGCAGGGCGGACTTACCGGCCATATTCGGACCGGTCAACAGGATGATCTGCTGGCTGGCGCTGTCGAGCGTCACATCATTGGGAATATACTCCTCGCCGCTCTCCATCAGGGTCTCGATGACCGGATGGCGACCGTCCTTGATCTCAATGCGGCGGCCCGCATCCACCACCGGCCGGCAATAATGATTGGCCTTGGCGAGGAAAGCGAAAGAAGACAACAAATCCAACTTGGCGAGAATCCGGCAGTTGGCCTGGATTTCCACAATTTTCGCCTGGATTTTCCCAATCAATTCATTATAGATTCCCGTCTCGAGCACATAAAGAATCTGTTCTTCGTAATGCTTGAGTTCTTCGGTAATATAGCGCTCGGAACCCACCAGCGTCTGCCGGCGCACCCAGTCCTCGGGAACCTTGTCCTTATGCCCGTTACGCACCTCCAAGTAATAACCGAACACATTGGTGTATCCCACCTTGAGCGAAGGAATGCCCGTGCGCTCGCTCTCGCGCTGCTGAATGTCGAGCAGCACCTGCTTGCCATCGCGGGAAAGCCGGCGCAACGCATCCAATTCCTCATTCACCCCCGGCGCGATGACATCTCCCTTGCCCACCATTGGCGCCGGATCGGCGCAAAGCGTCCGCTGAATCGTTTGGGACAACTCTTCACAGTCGTGCACCTCTTCTATCATCTGTTGAATCGCCGCCACCCCGGAATCCTTACACAGTTCCAGAATGGGGCGCAACTGTCCGAGGCCCTTGCCCAATTGCAAGGTCGCCCGCGGCAAAATCCGTCCGGCCGCCGCCCGGGCCAGCAAACGCTCGATATCGCCCAGGTCGGAAATTTTCTCACGCAAGGCGTCCAGCACTTCCGGATGCGCCAGGAAGAAATCCACGCAATCATAGCGGGCGTTGAGTTCCTTGACATCCATAATCGGGAGGGAAAGCCAACGGCGCAATTCGCGCGCGCCCATCGGAGAAGCACAACGGTCCAGCACGTCGACCAGGGCTACCCCGTCACGGCCGGAAGCCGACTGGAACACCTCCAGATTGCGCAGGGTGAACTGGTCCATCCACACATACTGCCCCTCGTCGATGCGGCTGAGGCTGCAAATATTCTTCAGCCCGATGTGGTGCGTCTGCTCCAAATAGAGAATCAACGCGCCCGCCGCCGTCACGCCCAAAGGCTTCTTCTCGACGGCATAGCCGCGCAGGCTGTTGGTCTGCAACTGCTTTTTGAGCCGCTCTACCGCATTGTCATAGACAAAAGCCCACTCCTCGAGGGTAGAAATATAGAACGGGCCGGAAATGCGCTCGCGGAGAATCCTTTCGTACTCCCTCGGGAAAAGCAACTCCTTGGGAGCAAAACTGTTAATCAGCGAGACAACATATTCGGGCGTGCCTTCCGAGAGTTGGAAACTGCCTGTGGAAATATCCAGGAATGCCACTCCGTAGCGGTCTTCCTTCCCCACGCAGACAGCCGCAATGAAATTGTTCTCGTTCTGCTTGAGCAATTGCTCGTTGAGGGCCACGCCCGGGGTCACGAGTTCCGTAATCCCCCGCTTGACGATATTTTTGGTGAGTTTCGGGTCTTCCAGTTGGTCGCAAACCGCCACCTTGTGGCCGGCCAGCACCAATTTCGGCAGATAGGTCTCGATGGAATGGTACGGAAATCCGGCCATCGCCGTCTCCACGACATTCGAGCGGCGCGTGAGCACGATGCCCAGAATCTTGCTGGCAATGACAGCGTCTTCGCCGTATGTCTCGTAGAAGTCCCCGCAACGGAAGAGCAGCAGCGCCTCAGGGTGTTGCGCCTTGACGCTGTAAAACTGCTTCATCATCGGAGTTAATGCCTCACCTGCCGCCATAATTGCCTATCATCTTATTCATTTTCCGAGTTCGACCGAGGATCCGGCCGACCTTCCGGTCCATCCTTGCAAAGATAATCATTTTATTTGTTTAGGCCACCAACAACATACAAAAAGAGCGGCGGGAAATTCCGTCGCTCTCATAGATACAAACGCTCGCGTTTAGTCTTGGAACTTGGCGCAGAGGAATTCGCGGTTGAGGCGGGCGATGTGGGAGACGGTGATGTGCTTGGGGCACTCCATCTCGCAAGCGCGGGTGTTCGTGCAGTTGCCGAAGCCCAATTCGTCCATCTTGGCCACCATCGCTTTCGCGCGACGGGCGCCTTCAATCTTGCCCTGGGGCAGCAGCGCGAGGGAACTCACGCGGGCCGCGACGAAGAGCATCGCAGAACCGTTCTTACAGGTCGCCACGCAAGCGCCGCAACCGATGCAAGCCGCCGCGTCCATCGACTCGTCGGCCTTCTCCTTGGCGATGGGAATTGCGTTGGCATCCGGCACGCCGCCGGTACGGACGGAAATGAAACCGCCGGCCTGAAGAATCTTGTCGAAAGCGCCGCGGTCCACCACGAGGTCTTTGATGACCGGGAAACCGGCGCTGCGCCAAGGCTCGATGGTGATGGTGTCGCCATCTTTGAACTTGCGCATATGCAACTGGCAGGTCGTCACCTCATCGTCGGGACCGTGTGCACGGCCGTTGATATACAGGGAGCAAGCGCCGCAGATGCCTTCGCGGCAGTCGTGGTCGAAAGAGACGGGGCCGCTGCTCTGGCAGCCTTTTTCCACGGCGACGGGGTCGATGCCTTCCTGAACGAGTTGCTCGTTGAGAATATCGAGCATCTCAAGGAAAGAGGAACCCTCGGAGATATTTTTTACTTGATAGGTCTCAAAATGACCTTTGGTCTTGGCGTTTTTCTGACGCCACACTTTCAATGTCAGATCCATCTTTCCTTAATCTTTATAGTTACGGGTAGCAATCTTGATATTCTCGTATACGAGCGGCTCTTTGGTCAACTCGGGCTCGACATCCTCGCCCTTGTATTCCCAGGCAGCGACATACATATAATTCTCGTCATCACGTTTGGTCTCGCCGTCTTCGGTCTGGCTTTCCTCGCGGAAGTGACCGCCGCAGGATTCCCGGCGGTTGAGGGCGTCGCGGGCCATCAGTTCACCGATTTCGAGGAAGTCGGCCAGGCGCAGGGCTTTCTCCAGTTCCTGGTTGAACTCGAAGTTGCTGCCGGGCACGAACACGTTGGACCAGAACTCTTTCTTCAGGGCCTGAATGAGTTTGATACCCTCTTTCAGTCCTTCTTCGTTGCGGGCCATACCCACGTGCTCCCACATAATGTGGCCGAGTTCCTTGTGGATGGAATCGACGGTGCGTTTGCCCTTGATGGAGAAGAGTTTTTCAATCTTGTCCTTCACGGCTTTCTCTGCGGCCTCAAACTCGGGGGTCTGGGTGTTGACCGGACCATCCTTGAAGTGGCCGATGGTGTAAGGGAGGATGAAATAACCGTCGGCCAGACCCTGCATCAGAGCGGAAGCGCCCAGACGGTTGCCGCCGTGGTCGGAGAAGTTGGCCTCACCGATGGCGTACAGACCGGGAACGGTGGTCTGGAGGTTGTAGTCCACCCAGAGGCCGCCCATCGTGTAGTGGATGGCGGGGTAAATCATCATAGGCTCCTTATAGGGGTTGACGGCGGTGATCTTCTCGTACATCTGGAAGAGGTTGCCATAACGCTCGCGAATCTTGTCTTCGCCGAGGCGGTCGATGGCCGTCTTGAAATCGAGGAACACGGCCAAGCCGGTCTCATTGACGCCGAAGCCGGCATCGCAGCGCTCCTTGGCGGCGCGGGAAGCCACGTCGCGGGGAACGAGGTTGCCGAAGGCGGGATATCTTCTTTCGAGGTAGTAGTCGCGGTCTTCCTCCGGAATCTGGGAAGGCTTGATCTCGTGCTTGCGGAGTTTGGCGACATCTTCCAGTTTCTTGGGCACCCAGATGCGGCCGTCGTTACGCAGGGACTCGCTCATCAGGGTCAACTTGCTCTGCTGCTCGCCGTGGACGGGGATACAGGTCGGGTGAATCTGCGCGAAGCAGGGGTTGGCGAAGAAAGCGCCTTTCTTGTAGCACTGCCAGGCCGCCGAACCGTTGCTGTTCATCGCGTTGGTGGAAAGGAAATAGGTATTGCCATAACCACCGGAGGCAATCACCACCGCGTGGGCGCCGAAGCGTTCGATGGCGCCGGTCACCAGGTTGCGGGCGATGATACCTTTGGCCTCTCCGTTCACAATGACCACATCCAGCATCTCGTGCCGGGGATAACTCTTGACGGTACCCGCCGCCACCTGACGGTTCAAAGCGGCATACGCACCCAACAACAACTGCTGCCCGGTTTGACCGCGGGCATAGAAGGTGCGGCTGACGGTAGCCCCACCGAAAGAGCGGTTGGCCAGCAAACCGCCGTATTCCCGGGCAAAGGGAACACCTTGCGCAACGCACTGGTCGATGATATTGTTGCTGACTTCCGCCAGACGATAGACATTCGCTTCGCGGGAACGATAGTCACCGCCCTTGATGGTCTCATAAAAGAGACGATAGACGGAGTCGTTGTCGTTCTGGTAGTTCTTGGCGGCATTGATACCACCCTGGGCGGCGATGGAGTGCGCGCGGCGGGGGGAATCGCTGATACAGAAAACCTTGACATTGTATCCGAGTTCGCCCAGAGAGGCAGCTGCGGACGCTCCGCCAAGGCCGGTGCCAATCACGATGATGTCCAGTTTCCGTTTGTTGCCGGGGGTGACAACGCGGATGCCTGCTTTATGCTTTGACCATTTTTCGGCCAAAGGACCTTCAGGAATCTTTGAATTTAACGTAGAGGCCATAATTTGAATTTTATAATTATTCTGCGAAAGTACATATTTTTTCGGGAAAAACCAATTTTTATTGCTACCTTTGCCGTGTTGTCGCCCGTATGGCGGCTAATGAAAGCGAAAAATAAACCATTAAATTTTTTTAAAACATTATGAAAAAGTTTCTTGTTATCCTCGCCAGCGTTATCGTCGCTGCGCTCACCCTCTCGCTGACCACCTCTTGCCAGAAGGACATTGAAAAAGCCAAATCTCTGATTGGAACGAGTTGGGTCTATGTTGAAAACACCACCAGCTACACGCTGAAATTCACCAGCCAGACTGAGTGCAACATTCGCATTAAAAGCACCGATCTTTCGGACGAATACTACGAAGGTCTCTTCATCATCTCTGGGAAAAACATCACCTTTACTTTCAACTCCTGGACTTCTGCTTGGAAAGATGGCGTCTTGATCAATGACAATGAGTTGACGATGAACGGCAGAGTGTTCAAAAAATTATAATTGACAATACACCTCAACATTAAAGAGCGACGGAACTCCCGCCGCTCTTTTTTTGTGCTTTTTGGCTAGAAAGCTCGGGCTGAAAAGTCCCCTGGAAGGAAGCGCGAACGGAGTTCGTCTTATGAAGTGAGCGCCCTTTCGGGGGGCGACAGGCCCGAGCAAGGGTGAGCGTTGAGGATTCTGCTATCCCTACCACAGAAAATTATTGAAGGGATAACGGCCGGCGTGGATTTCGGCGACCATTTTGTAGAGATCTTCCTTGAGTTTGTCGATGCCGCGTTTTTCACGGGCGGAAATAAAGATGCCGGGCGTACCCTTGCGCTCCCTCCAATCGGCCTTCCAGTCGTCCAGCGACCAGTTTTTCTTGCTCTTGGGCTCCAAAGAAAACGTGTCGTAGGGCTCGTATTCGTATTGGTCGATTTTGTTGAAAATCGTGAAAACGGGCTTGTCGGCGGCGCCGATATCCGCCAGGGTCTTCTCGACCACCGCCATCTGCGCCTCAAAATCGGGATGGGAGATATCCACCACGTGCACCAGGATATCCGCCTCGCGCACCTCGTCCAGCGTACTTTTGAACGCCTCAATCAGTTCCGTGGGCAATTTGCGGATAAAGCCCACCGTATCGCTCAGCAGGAAAGGACAATTCTCAATCACCACCTTGCGGACGGTCGTGTCGAGGGTCGCGAAAAGTTTGTTCTCGGCAAACACGTCGGACTTGGCCAGCAGGTTCATCAGGGTGCTTTTTCCCACATTGGTATAACCCACCAGCGACAGGCGCACGAGTTGCCCGCGGTTGCCCCGCTGGGTGGCCATCTGGCGGTCCACCTTCTTGAGTTGTTCCTTCAATTTGGCTATCTTGTCCTTGACGATGCGCCGGTCAATCTCGATTTGGGTCTCGCCCATACCACCGCGCATCCCCACGCCGCCGCGCTGCCGCTCCAAGTGCGTCCACATACCCGCCAGACGCGGCAACATATAATTATAACGCGCAAGGTCCACCTGCATGCGCGCGTAAGCCGTCCGGGCCCGCTGCGAGAAAATCTCCAGAATCAGACTGGTCCGGTCGATGACCGTCACCGTCT
>CADAFY010000187.1 GCA_902787255.1 uncultured Bacteroidia bacterium | reverse complement strand
GACCCGCAAAAGGTCGAATGGTTCAAGGACGCCAAGTTCGGGATGTTCATCCATTGGGGCCTCTATTCCATTCTGGAAGGCACCTATAACGGTCACACGATGCCCGATGCGACGTTCCCCGAGGGAAACTCCTGGTACGCCGAATGGATCAAACCTCGCCTGGAGGTCCCCGACGACTACTACAATGGACTTGTCCGCGAGTTCAATCCGGTAAAATATGACCCGGAAAGTTGGGTCAAGGAAGCCTGCAATGCGGGAATGAAGTACCTGGTGATTACCGCCAAACATCACGACGGTTTTGCCTTATGGGATTCCGACGTGTCGGATTTTGATATCACCGCCACTCCTTACAAGAAGGACCTGATTGCCCCGTTGGTGGCGGCTTGCAAGAAGCATGGTCTTAAATACGGCTTCTATTATTCTCACTGGCAGGACTGGGAAGATCCGGACGGTGCCCTGCCGTATTGGTGCCCTTGGCGTCCGGATGAGGATTTCGAACGGTATTGGCAAAGGAAAGCCCTTCCGCAGGTAAAGGAACTGATAGAGAAATACGACCCCGACCTCTTTTGGTTCGACACCTGGAGTTGGACCAACCATATCACGCCGGAGCGCCGCGACGAACTGATCCGTCTGGTCAGGACCTATAGCGACAAATGCCTCATCAACGGTCGGATTTGCTTTTTGAATCCGGGAGATAACATTGATTTCCTCGAGATGCACGACAACACTTATCCCAAGGAGATGCTGGATAAACCGTGGCAGACTCCGGCTACTATGCAGAACTCTTGGGCGTATCATGGAAAGGACTATAACTGGAAACCGGCAGCCCGGATGCTCCGTTATCTGGTCAGCAACACCTCCATGGGGGGCAATTACCTGCTGAATATCGGTCCCAAGGCAGACGGAACGATCCCGGTTCCGGCCCTGAGGCGGCTTCGGGAGATGGGAGCCTGGTTGCAAGCCAACGGGGAAGCGGTATATGGTGCAAAACCGTCATCGCTTAAGGTAGATGACTCAGATGTGTATCTTACCGAGAAAACCGAGGGGGACGAAACGGCTCTCTATATCTTCATTACGGAGCCAAAATCTTCCGTGACCATCCCCACCGTCCTGTCAAAGGGATGTTGCTCCCTGGAAACGGGGCAGCCTATGGAGATGATAACCGAATCCGCTTGCACGGAAATCCGCATTCCCGACAACTTGTTCAACGATCATTCAATCGTCGTTCTGAAGGCAAAGCTGTTTTAAATCGCAGAGCTTGTCTGCAATGGAGTTGATATCGAGCAAGGGCATAATAGGGTTGAGCGTTATTGTTCGATCCTGCGCTGCTGAGCGGTACGGAACTGGCGAACAGAAAGTCATTATAATATGAATCTTATCATTATGGCAATCATGGCCGTATCTCTTACACCCAGACAAGAGGCCCTTTCGGCCATAGCAGCATGCGAGGCAAAGGGCGACCAAGTGGCACTTTCTGCGTGCCTGAATGAAGGTTTTGATAACGGTCTCACTGTCAGTGAGGCCAAGGAAGCCCTGTCGCAACTCTATGCCTATACGGGCTTTCCGCGTTCGCTTAACGCCCTGGGAACCCTCCAGACCGTCCTGAAGGACCGCGAAGCCAAGGGGCTTCGGACGGAACCCGGAAAGGAGGCAGATCCGCTTCCGGCCGATTATGACGCGCTCCGTCAGGGTACCGAGGTCCAGACCGCCCTTTCCGGGCAAGCTTTCCATTATACCTTTGCGCCGCAGACGGACTATTATCTGAAAGCGCATTTGTTCGGCGATATCTTCGCCCGCAACAACCTCAGCCATGCCGACAGGGAGATTGTGACGGTGAGCGCCATCGCCTGCCTGCCCGGCTGCGAACCCCAGCTCAGGGCCCATGTGGCCGGAGCCCTCAACCTGGGGGTGAAGGAAGCTGAGCTCAGGGATATCCCCGCCGTACTGGAGGTGGCAGCGGGCATGGAAGCGGCGGAGCGGCTTAAGTGTGCAATGGCTTCCGTGTTCGGAGAAAAGCATGAGCCGGTTCAGACGGTGGATTTCAGCGTCTGGCCCAAAGGCGAACCCAATACCGCCTATGCGCAGTACTTTGTGGGCAACAGCTATCTTGCCCCGCTTCCCGGCGGAATAGCCAACGTAACCTTCGAGCCCGGATGCCGCAATAACTGGCACATCCATCACAAGCAGGTTCAGGTGCTCATCTGCGTAGCCGGACGAGGCTGGTATCAGGAATGGGGGAGACCCGCCGTCGAACTCCGCCCGGGCGTCATCATCGAGATTCCCGAGGGAGTGAAACATTGGCACGGCGCGGCCAAGGACTCCTGGTTCCAGCACCTGACCTATCACAAAGACGTGCAGGAAGGTGCTTCCAACGAATGGCTGGAACCGGTTTCAGACGGGCACTATAGCAAACTGTAGCTTGAATGAAAAAGTATCTCATCACATTATTGGCTATGTCGATGACAGCAAGCGGGCTGTGGGCGCAGATCGATGTCCACAGTCATGCCATTACAGAGTCCTACATGGATTTTATCCGGACGCATGGGGCAGAAATGGACGAGGGCTTTCCCATTCCGTCCTGGAAAGTGGAAGAGCATCTGGCATTTATGGACAAGGCCGGGATCGAGACATCGGTCCTGACCATGCCGGCGCCGCAGCCCTGGTTCGGGAACGGCGCCGAATCGGCCGCCCTCTGCCGCCGCTTCAATGAGGAATGCGCCACGCTGAAGGCGCTCTATCCCGGACGGTTCCTTTTCTGTGCTGCACTGCCGCTGCCGGATGTAGACCGTGCCATAGAAGAAGCGGTTTATACGTTGGACGTTCTGAAGGCCGATGGCGTCAAACTGGCTACAAACTGCTACGGTCAGTATCTGGGCGATCCTGAACTGGAGCCGTTGATGCAGGTGCTTAATGCACGCAAAGCGGTAATTATCACCCATCCGCATAAACCATCGGCCGTGAACGACAAACTCATCTCCGATGTGCCGCTGGCCTCCTACGAGTACCTGGCCGAGACAACGCGGGCCATCCTCAATATGGTGGCCCACGACGTGTTGGTCCGTTATCCGGACCTCAAGGTCGTTGTTCCGCACTGCGGCTCCTTCCTCCCCAACGCCCTGCCGCGTTTCAAAGGGCTTCTGCCTGTAATGATGA
>CADAFY010000186.1 GCA_902787255.1 uncultured Bacteroidia bacterium | reverse complement strand
ATGTCGAGGATGACTTTCTGACCCTCTTTATTGATAGTACGGATTGCATCTGCGACCAGGGCGAGCGTTTCGTCGCGCCCGATAATCAATTTTCCTGTATAGAGAATGCGGATGGGGTTGGATAATGAAGGGGCGGCCTGGCAACTGTTACCTGCCGGCTCTACCGCGCCTTCCGAGCGAATCGGCTTGGTCAGCAAGACGGAGTCAATTCCAAATTCCGCGTCCAGTTCTTTTTTCATTTTGGGGCAAATGGCGAAAACGGCATCGCAACTTGCCACCAACTTCTTTACGTTTTTCCTGAGCCACCAGCGATGCAACAAATACAAGGGGTTGCAAGGTTCCTGCTTGTAGGTAAAATTGTCATCCCACATATAGCCGACGATGCGTTTCGGTTTGAATTTCCGGATGATGTACAGGTTAAGCCGGTTGAAATGGATATAACTCTCGATGGGGAAAAAGAAAACGTCGGGAGCAAAGGAAGAAACATATTCGTCCAATGCCTGGCTTTTCCAATGTCCCAACTTCCAGAGAATCTCCCGGATGAGCACATACACATAGCGGTTGAGCAAGCGACGTTTGCGATACAATCGGGTTTCTTGCGCAAGTTCTTCGTAATTTTCCTTGCCAGGTTGAGGAAGGTATTTCTCTCCTGTCTCGATGGACGGACGGAAAATGCTCTTAATGACACGTTCTTCGAAGATATGGAAATAACTACCCGCCACCCGGGATTCCGACCGGCGCGCCCGGATGTTGATGGACGCCACGTCCTTGCTGTCAAAGGATGACAACAACGACGACATCGTATCAGAACCGGTATTCCGGCTCCAGGCATCTACGGTATTGACAAGAATCTTCACAAATTACATTTTCGGGTACACCTAAAGTGCTCCGGTTGAATATAAAATTTTTTACCGGAGCGAGGGCATCTGGCCGATAAATGCGGCGAACCGGGCGCGGGCCTGACGACAAGCACTTGCCCGGGCAGATGACTCTATAGGCTTAGCCTAAAACTTCCAAAGATAGTAATTTTATTCGAAATTTGCAATTTTGCAGAGGGAAAGGCGGCGGGCCTGGTCGGGCGTGAGGATGCCGGCGGATTCGAGTGCGGGGATGGTCCAGATTTCGCGGGGGTTATGCTCGCGGAAGAAGACGATGCTGCGGGCGGTGGAATAGTTGCCGATGGCGGGGTGTTTGCGCAGACTGTCAATGGGATGAGTCCAGAGCGGATATGGACGGACAAGCGCTGTATCGATGGTAATCAGGTCGGCGATGGCATCGAGTTTGGGCTGGTCGAAATGGTAGATTTCCAGCAGTTGGCGGGCATCGCTGTAGGAGCCGCCGAGGCGTTCCCGGTGCAGGACCATCTGTCGTGCGAAATAACCGCCGATGCCGGGCAAGGCATCGAAAGCGGCGGAGTCGGCGCGGTTCAAATCCAACAGCGGGATGTCAATATAGGGTTCCAAACGGGCGTAGAGCGTATCGCTGACCACATAGGATTTGCCAAAATCGCTTTTGCGGCAGAAGCGGCCGCCTTTCTGACGGTAGCGGTCAATGCTTTGAGCCTGTTTATCCGTGAATCCGAGGCGGCGGAGTTCATCGAGGGTGACGGTATTGGGGTCGAAGCGGAAGTTTTCCACCTTACGGCGGGGAGAACGGGAGACGATGCGTTCGGCGTCCGCCTCATGCGGGGCGTTTTTGCGAATAGAAACGCCCGGACTGGAGTCCACAGCACCCGAGCCAGCACCCGATCCGCCAGCCACACCCGCATCCACGTCGGTGGCCACGCGGGAACGGGCTCCGCTCTCCCCTTCCCGATCCTCCTCCAGCAAGCGGGCGGCGAGGGCGCTGTCTACGACATAGACGGTATCTGGCCGGTCGCGGTGCGCGAGCAGGATGCGCTCGGCCGCGCGATAGCCAAAGAGGAGCAACTGGAAGCCGACTATCACGAGGATAAAGGCCACCAGCGACTTTGCCCGGCTATGGACCGGGGTTTTCAAGGGGCTCCTGCTACGACTATGACTATTTCACCTTTGGGTTCGTGCTCCGCATACCACGCGGCCACCTCCGCCAGACTCCCCCGCCGGTGCTCCTCGTGGATTTTGGAAATCTCGCGCGCTACGCTGCAAGGCCGGTCCGGACCGAAGAACTCGGCCAGTTGCTGCAAGGTCTTGACAAGGCGGTAGGGCGATTCGTAAAATATCATTGTGCGCGTCTCTTCGGCCAACTGGCGCAGACGCGTCTGGCGACCTTTTTTCTGGGGCAGAAAGCCCTCGAAGCAGAAACGGTCGCAAGGTAGTCCGGAAGACACGACGGCGGGAATGCAGGCGGTCGCTCCGGGCAAGGTCTGAACGGGAATGCCGGCTTCGGCGCAGGTGCGCGCGAGCAGGAATCCGGGGTCGGAAATCCCCGGCGTGCCGGCATCGCTCACCAAAGCGACCGTCAAACCCGCTTGGATGCGCTCCTTGACGAGTTCGACGGTCTGGTGTTCGTTAAATTTGTGATGGCTTTGCAGCCTTCCCTGTATATCGTAATGCTTGAGCAGTACGGAAGTGGTCCGGGTGTCTTCGGCAAGAATCAAATCCGCCTCTTTGAGCACCCGGATGGCCCGCAGGGTCATATCTTCCAAATTACCGACCGGCGTCGGCACGATATACAGCATTCCGGGCATATCCCCTGCCGCTTAGAATTCGAGAATGGCTTCAATGGGATAGTGGTCGGAAATGTAAGGCTTCCCGGCATAGGGCTCGTTAAGCGTCTTGTAGTAAGAGCAGGCGGAGAAGCCATCATAGAAAATATAGTCAATGATGGCACTGGTCTTGCCCCATCCGTGGAAAGTACCGAGGCTGTCGGTCACTTCGGCGTTGGTACGAGCATTCTTCATCACCTTGGAGAAGTCCACGATGAGGCTGTCGTTCTGGGCGATGTTGAAGTCACCGGTCAGAATCATCGGCAGGTTGTCGGGGTTGCGGCGGGCAATCTCGCTGCGAATCAACGCAAGACCTTCGCGTTTGGCAACGCTTCCCTTATGGTCGAGATGGGTGTTGACATAGAAGAACTCCTTGCCCGATTTTTCTGCCTGGCTGTCAGGACGTACATACGCTCACCCTTATCGACACCGTCGTCACGGCCAACGCCGACCGCCTTGTAATTGGGGCAGTTCTCCAGAAGGTAGGCTTCCTGCTCCTTGAACGCTTCCTGCACGCCGAACACATCGGGAGCAACCTCGTTAATCATCGCCGGAGAGGCTTCTTTACGAAATTCCCAGGAATTGCTTCCATCCTCACCTTTCATCAGACGGATGTTGAACGAAACTACTTTCAAAGTCGCAGGGCCGCAGTTGCAGCAAGAACTCAGCGCAACGGCGCCCATCAAAACGGCTACGGCCGCAAAAACAAGCTTTTTCATAAAGAATTATTTATTATTTACAGATTTTATGACGACAATTTCTTCCGCGTCAAAGGGCGTCTTGTCCTGACGCAGGATATCGTGGAACCACAGTTCGGGCTCCTGCAGGTCAGGAAGCGGAGTATCCCAGGCGAAAATGGTATTGGTCTTGCCCGCCACAAAACCCCAGTTGTAGGCGCAGACATCCTGCTCGCGCAACATAGGAAGGGTGTTCTGGAAGGTACAGCCCTTGGTACGGGCCATATACTCGGTGCAAATCACCGGACGGCCGAAGGCCTTCATTTCCTCGATGCGGGCCAGGTGTTTTTCCGGTTCACTGTAGCAGTGATACGAAATCACATCCGAATGAGTGCTTTGGAACTCGTTCAACGCCTGGTATTTTTCTCCCCAGTTCCAGATGCCGGCGGTCACAGGCTGGGACGGGCGCACTTCGCGGGCCCAGGAAAAGACCTTTTTGAGCAAAGGCAGGGAGCCTGAATGATAATGGCTGTTGCCCGGCTCGTTGTAGAGGTCCCAGACAAAAATGCGCTTGTCGTTCTTAAAGGTCGTCATCACATCCTTGACATAGGGCTCCAGGGCAGCGAACATCGCCGTCGTATCGGCACGGACGGCATCGGAA